>NZ_CAKLPX010000003.1:300000-546971 GCF_923077115.1 Sinobacterium norvegicum | reverse complement strand
CCCTTTGGGGTATATCGCTTAAGCCTTGCCATTACGTTCATCCTTGAACGATTGAGTATTCTTTAGTTTAGCTTCTATTTAGGGGCAGAGTAAAAACTAACCTTGAACATCCACACTGAAGAGACGACCACCTCAAGAAAAGACAATAGTTTTTACTCTGACCCTAAATATTTGAGTTTAATATCGTGCGACCCTATTGACTTTCCGCGAGCTCTTTGTATTTTATCTCAGCTATCCCTTTGACTTTAGAAAGAATTATTTTTTTTCACTGCCAGAAGATTCATCAAAACTATCAATTGAAACATTTAAAAATGACAAGATTGATATAAAATCAGACATATTAGAATATAGATCATCTTTATTTAAATCCATATCGTTATTTAAATTATGACCATGTATATACGACAAACAATCCTGAGAATACTTAATATATCCTTCCAGCTCTTCACTAAAATCAACCAAGCGATCCACCATATAAATAGTACTATTTATTTGATATATACCTTTCAACGCAGATATAACAGCCCCTCTATCAATATTACTATTATATATACAGACCCTTGAATTATCTGACGCATTATTTTCTTTCCCACCCGGCTCATCCGAAGAGCACGATAAGACAAATAAAAAAGACATCATTATAAAACTATTATTAAAGGTCATTCTGTCAATTCTCAATATATGGCTTATATGAAGGGTTTCTATTTTCCGGCTTAGGTGTATCAGGCTTCCACCCCTTCCCTCTAGCGCCAACGACATCACATGCCGTCAAAAGCTCATCCCACAATGTATCATCTTCAAAGCTTTCCCACTTTTCAGTTACTTCTTTAATCTTCTCAGACGTTAAAACTTTACCTTTTCTACACTTTTCCACTTCACAAGGGTCATCATATTTCTTGAAACAATATTCATAGTATCGTTGATCTTCATCCTTAAGTCTCTCAATCTCTTTAATCTATTTGGGGTCAGAGTAAAAACTAACCTTGAACATCCACACTGAAGAGACGATCACCTCAAGAAAAGGCAATAGTTTTTACTCTGACCCTAAATATTTTGCTAAATATTGTAAATATTTAAGTAGCACGTTTTTTCATGCTCTCTCCTTCTAGCGGTATTATCCACTAATTGGAGTGTCCGAAATACCAGGGGAGTATCAGGTCTTGCCTTTTCCCCAGCATTATTATTCTAACTATATGACTTAGTGTACAAAATCGAGCGGGAAAAGTTAAGCATAGCCCGGCCTGCAGCCGCGCTACCGCTAACAATAGTCGTTATAACGTATAACGATAATCGTCCGTATCCAACTGCTCCGGCTGCAAATACCGCTTGGCATAGGCGACGTAGACCTTCTCTCGCAGAAACAGCTCGAACAACTCTTCGTCGATATGATGACGGCGCGCCATACCCGACATGATGTCGAGTGACTGGCTGACCGGCTTGGCGGTTTTATAGGGGCGATCCGAGGCGGTTAAGGCCTCAAATATGTCGGCGATGGCCATCATTCGCGCACTGGCCGGCATCTGCTGTTTGGTCAGGCTGCGCGGGTAACCCTTGCCGTCCATGGTCTCGTGGTGGCCACCGGCAATCTCGGTGACCTCTGACAAATACTTGGGAAAGGGCAGTTTTTTTAACATGCTAATGGTTTGCACCATGTGCTCGTTAATCACATAGCGCTCCTCGGCGGTTAAGGTGCCGCGGGCCACCTGCAGGTTGTAGCGCTCGCCGCGGTTATATTTCAGCGGCGGCTTCACCAGGGTAAAACCATGCAGGTTTGGCGCCGCCTGATCGGCCACACCGCGGGCTATAATATGACGCGGTTTGTCGCTGAGCAGTTGCTCATGCACCGGCAGCTGTTGCGGCTCAGCTGTTGCCCGGTTGAGCTCCTCCCATGACAGGCCGATGTTATCCGGCAGGGTGCGCAGCCAAGTTTGCTCGCCAATCTCATGCAAGGTGTCAATATGGGCTTGATCCATCGATTCGGCGCCGAGGTTACAGCTGGCGATAAAGGCAAACTGCTGGTCGATTGTTTGCCTCTCCTGCTCTAACGCTGCCCATTGTTCGCCCTCAACCGCCCCGCCCGATTGCTTCAAATAACGGATTTCGGCATCGCGTTTGAGCACCTCGAAACGCATACGTACCTCGTGTAGGCGGTCGTAAATGGTTTCCAGCTTGGTCGATTTATCGACCACGTACTCCGGCGTGGTCACCTTGCCGCAGTCATGCAGCCAGGCGCCAATATGGATCGCCTCCCACTGCTCTTCGGTACGCTGATAGTCGGCATACTCACCCTCGGTGGTGTCACAGGCCGCCTGCACAATCATCTTGGTCAGCTCTGGCACGCGCTGGCAGTGGCCGCCGGTATAGGGGGATTTGGCATCGATGGCACCGGCAATCAACTGGATAAACGATTCCAGCAACAGCTTCTGCATTTGTAGCAGTTGTTTCGACTCGATAGACACCGCGGCAAAGCCCGACAACAACTGTAGAAAACTGGCCTTCGAACTCGCCATCGCCGTCGGCACCACGACAAATAACACGCCGATAGCCGTGCCAAAGCGGTTGTTCAACGGAATAGTGATTAACTCGCCCTGCTCGATCAGCCCAGCGGCTTTTAGCTGGTTAATCATTGGCCGCTCGGCGCCGGCGTGTTCCAGTGAATAGACCTTCACCTCGCCGCTGTTAAAACACTCCACCACCGCATGCTCGCTGTTGGCCAGCGGCAGCGTGTGCAGATCAGGGTGGCTGCGAACCGGTGCCGAGACCGCCTCACTGTTGGCATCCATCAGGCAGCTCAACTGCAGATTATCCTCGCCCTCGTCCAGCAGGTAGATGGCCGATAACACGCCTTCAGTGGCCTCCATCGTCGCCGTCGATACTTTCTCTAACAGGGCATCAAAGTTCTGCTCGTTGGCCAGCGAGTCGACCATGATTAAAAATTGATTAATGGTCTGTCGCATCATCGTCATGGTCGATGACAGCGTGTTGATTTCGCGAATAGACGATTTAAACGGCGCAGGCTCGGTAAAATCGAAAACACTGATGCGCTCGGCCTCGGCGATCAACCCCTGCAGCGGACGGGAGACTCTATGCGCCAATAAAAAACTGATTGGCAGCATTATTATAATTAAACTAATGACGATAAAAATCGCCTGCTGGCGCGTGTCATACAGTACGCTTAACAGCTGTTTTCTCGGTGCTACACCGGCAAATAATAATTTAAAATTCTGATCTTGATACAGTGACTGCACCGTGCCCAGCCAGGTTTCACCCTGATATTCAAACTGCAGCTGCTGATCACTCTGCATCAGCGGCGAACCGATGGCACGCCACAGCGAGCTTGCCATGGTATCGATCATCACCAACTCGCTGCCCGCATCGGATAGATGACCTAAATTGGGCGTCGCGACCACTCGCCCCTGTTGATCAAAGATTAACAATTCACTGGCATCCAGTTGGTTCTGCTGCGCCAACCATTGCGACAGCGACGCCAACGTAATATCACCGGCCACCACCGCCGAACCCGTGGCACTGGCACGGCTTAAGGTGATACCGATTTGATCCATCAGAAAGAATTTATAGGGCTCAGACAACATCAGGGTATCGTTGCCGGCCGATTGCTTAAACCAATCACGCTGTAACACATCGTACTCGCTTGGCTGAGCCGACTCCTGCTCAAGCAATACCAGGCTGGCGTCAAAGTAATGACGGTGAAGCTGCCGCGCCTGACCGGCAGCAATAATACTGTCCACCATATAACGGCTGTTATCAGGGGCGGTAAAACTATCGTCCAATTGAATCTTAGAGAGGTCACGAACAATGAAAAAATCACCGCTGTGATAGCCGACAAGTACCGACGACAGCGATGGGTTTTGACCCAGTGCCGTGGTGAGCAAAGGCAGGTATTCGAGCCGCTCGGCCGATGTGGCCGCCAGACCAATGTCGGTATTGGCCAATAACTCGATACCGATCGATATCGGCTGGTATTCATTCTTAAAGGTAGCGGCCGATTCGGAGGCAATTTGCTCAAACATCGACTGACTGGCGCTGAGGATTAGCTGACTACCCCGATAATAGCTGTAGCCGCCCAATACCGTGGTCACCACGATGACGACAGTGAGTAACAACAGGGCAATATGACGCTGCAGCGGGTAGTCGGATACCGACTGGACGGGGGGTTGGGCTTCTCTATCCATAGTCATTCCAGTGATTGTTAACGCTGGTTTTTGTTATTTTAGGGGTTATTGCCTGTCATTCGCCCCGCTGATGACATCCATGCCAGCCGGGGCGAAATAGACGCTGTGCTATTTGCCTGGTGCCGGTGCGTGGCTGTGGCGACGGCGTTTCTTTTTCACCGGCTCTTTTGCTTTTGCCTTCGCCTTGGCGGTCTTTTTCTTTTTGCTGCCGGCGATCTTACCCGAGGACTTAACCTTTTTAGGCCCCTTATACTCGACAGCAATACCCTCGACCCGGCGACGCTTCAGCGGCTGATCGAGATAGCGCTCGACACTGACTTTTAAATTCCACTCATTGCTGCACACAAACGAGATGGCAACCCCCTTGTTGCCGGCACGGCCGGTACGACCAATGCGGTGGACATAGTCATCAGCATTGCGGGGGAAATCGAAGTTAATGACCAGATTCACATCTTTGATATCCAGGCCGCGCGCCGCCACATCGGTGGCGACTAAGACCTGCGCCTTACCGTGACGGAAACGGTGAGTCACCTCTTTGCGCACCGGCTGGTCCATATCGCCATGCAGCGTCAGCACATCGAGTTTGTGATAGCGTAATAACGCACCGAGTTGGTCGGCCTGCAACTTGGTATTGGTAAACACCACCGCCTTGGTGGGGTTCTCCTCCTCAATCAGACTGGCCACCATCTTGGCCTTTTGCTTCGGCTCATCGGCGAGAATAATCTGCTGCTCGATGTTGGCATGGTTGTCCTTGGCCGAGTTGACTTCGATCTGGCTGGGCTCGTTCAGAATGGAGCCGGCAACAGTCATAATGCCACGGTGGTTCAGCGTCGCCGACAGCAGCAAGGTCTGGCGTTGATCATTACAGAACTTCACAATCTCCATCACATCGTCGGTAAAGCCCATGTCGAGCATGCGATCGGCCTCATCGAGTACCAGCGATTCAATATCGACTAGTTTGATGCCGCCCTTGTGTAAGTGCTCGATTAAACGGCCGGGGGTGGCGATAATAATCTCAGGGTTTTTGCGCAGTTCAGAGGCCTGCACCCGGTAGTTTTCACCGCCGGTGACCAAGCCCGCCGTCACCTTGGTATAACGCGACAGGCTCTGGGCGCTTTTAAACACCTGGTTGGCCAGCTCTCTGGTCGGTACCAAAATCAAGCCTCTGACGCCGGCACGGGGCTTGGGATTTTCGACAAAACGGTGCAGCATCGGCAACAAAAATGCTGCGGTCTTACCACTGCCGGTCTCGGCGCTGATCAATAGATCTTTACCCGCCATGATCTCGGGAATAGCCTGTGACTGAACCGGGGTGGGCTGGGTAATTTTGGTGGCTGCGAGGGCTTTTAACAAAAAATGGTGCAGTGAAAATTCACTAAACAATGGGGGTAACTCCTGAAAACTTCATCGATGGCGACATTATAGCTGTTTTTTGTTGGCTTTACTGCGCCGCACGGGCCGCTGACACGAATTATCCACGGTCAGCCAATCAGACCAACAAAAGCACGTGAAAATAACGACAGGGAACTTGTATTTTCAGTCCAAAAACACCTATTATTGATTCACTTTCAAGCTGTTATCCCATGTCAAAAATAAGGAAGTTGTATGATTACCTATCTCTACTGGGGCTGTACGCTCTTTGTCGTCATCACTATTTTCACGGTGATGTTCCGGGCCGGACACTCGACAAAATGGGCCACTATTATTGCCGGCACCCTGCTGTTCGTCAGCTGGAGCACCTATCACTTTTATCTGCAGCAGATTTTTGTCAAACGCTGGGGCGGGGTAATGACCATCTCGGTGCCCGAGGGGCATCAATACATGGGCATGACTTGGAAGGAGGATAACCTGTGGTTAGAAACCTATAACCCGGAGAAAAACCAGTGTCGCTTTGCCGAGTATTCCCGCGGTGATTTGCTGCAGGGCCGCGTCATCGTCAAAGACTGCAACCCCCGCTAACAGAGGTTAATGAATACGGTAGGGCTGCAGCTCTATCGTTTCTATCTCTTTGCCCAGGGTGATGACCCGCCCCAGGTAGCGCTCATCACCGGTGGAGCTGAACTCAAACTGATAGGCCCGCCAGACACGAATCCGCCCCGCCTTATCACGTTTCAACCACAACCGATTTAATGCCACGCAGTCATCGAGCAACTGCACATCCTCGTTATCACAGTACTGTTTGGCCTGACGAAAAGCCCACTCTCTCATGCGTCGACTGCCCGCCCAATACCAATAGGCCAAGGCCGCAGCCATCACCCAGAATAAATCTCCCACTTCAATATACAACGGCGTTTCCTTATTATTTTAATCGCGGTAAATCGTTTCTATCAAATGGTAACCAAACCGTGTCTTGACCGGGCCATGCACGGTTAACAGCGGTTTTTTAAACACCACATCATCGAAGGGCTTGGCCATTTGGCCTCGGCGAAACTCACCGAGATCGCCACCGCGCTTCTTGCTCTTACAGCTCGAGTGGCGCTTGGCCAGGTGGGCAAAATCGGCGCCCTGCTTTAATTGCTGCTTCAGTTTCTCGGCCTCGGCCGCTGTTTTTACCAAAATATGTCGAGCACAGGCTGTCGCCATGATGAATTCCTCTAGCACAATAGCGCCATTATAAAGCAAGGCCGGTGGCTAATCATCCAAACTGAGTGGTTTTAGCAGCTCATCGAGGGTGAGCTGATAACTGGGCACAAAGGTGGCGAGAAAGTAGTCGACTTCTGGCACCGACAACTGAGACAACCGCAGCGCAATATCCTTGGCTGCCTGATTAAACTCGATATTGCCACTGATTATCTCGGCCTGGCACTTGATATAGGCCGAAATAGTATCCGCCGCCTTGATCAGCGACTTGATCTCCGGGTCAATATTCTCTTCGATGAGCATGGTACTGTAATCGGCCTGCAGCGGCTCTGGCAGCAGCTGCAATAGCTCTTGCTCGGCACTGCGCTCGATGGCCTTATAGGCCTCTTTGATCGCCTTGCTATGGTATTTAATCGGTGTCGGCATATCGCCGGTAATCACCTCGGTGCAATCGTGATACAACGCCGCGGTCGCCACCGCATTGGCGTCGATATTACCGCCGTACAAGCGGTTGCGCAGCAGTGCTAAGCAGTGGCTGATGGTCGCCACCTCCCAGCTGTGCTCCATGACGTTTTCTTTCACCGTATTGCGCTTCAAGCCCCAGCGCTGAATCCAACGAATCTTACTGATGTAGGCGAAAAAATGACTGGTCATAGTAATCCTGTGATAACTGATATTTGCCGTGATACTTATTAACCTAACACTATCAAAAAAAAACCGCAGCCAGGCTGCGGTTTTTTCGACGTGATTGCGCTTACTTGTACTTATTAAACTCGATGAGAAAGGCCTGCACTTTTTCGCGGTTATAATCACCCAGACGCCACATCAACTTATCGATGTCGCCGCTGTCTTCCAGCGTCTTGTCATCGTAGGTGTAAAACACCACTGGGCGGTCGAGTTCCGCCGGTTGCTGCAGGCCCTGAACCGCCATTAAGCGTTCGCTGGCGCGGTCAAAACTGTCGGCAAAGGTACCGGGTTTGCCCAGTTCTCGGTAGGCCTCCTCCAACATTGGCAGCCACGATTGATAATAGCGAGCCACGGTTTGTGGATCCATTGCCGTGACGGCATTGATCAACTTGTCGGCACGATTAAAGTTGGCCTCAGACATCTGAAAGCCGGTATCGGCATCGCCACTGACCGCAAAGCCATCCATATGATAACTGACCGGGCTGTACTTGCCTGGCAGGCTATCGTTGGCAATATTATCGATGGCCAGCACCCATTTACGCAGCTGCTCTTGCGGAATCAGCCATTTACCCAGCGATGGCGATAAGTCGGCCACCGCCTCTAATACCGTCACATCGCTGTTATCGAGCGCCACCGGGGGCGGCGTAATCGGTGGCAGCGCTGGAGCCTTGGTCACAGGTGCCTCAACCTCAACCACTTCTGGCTCTGCCTCAACGACAACCTCAGGAGGCTTGGGGTCTATTTCAGCCGGCAGGGTCACCGGTTGTTCGATAGGCGAAGCCGGCTCTGGTTGTTGGCTGACCAGCCAAATACCACCAGCGGCAATAATCGCTATCGGTGCAACGATTTTCCAGTTCATCATTAGCCTCATCATTATTGAATAACACGTTATAACCAGTATGGTGTTTTATCCGTGTTTACTCGAGCAACAATCAATTCATTGTCACTAAACTATAGACACTCGTGCAGTAACAAAACCTCTAATAGATCAAATAATGCGTTAACTTATTTACCGCCGCGGTGCTTCTTTATCAGCTCATAAGCAGTTGTTATCTCTTGCGAACGCTCAGTGGCCATGCGCAGCATATCATCGGGAACGCCCTGACCACGGAGCTTGTCAGGATGGTTTTCACTCATCAGCTTGCGATAGGCACGTTTGAGGGTTTTATCATCATCACTCTCACTGACACCCAGCGCCTGGTAGGCCACAGCCAATTCCTGCTGCGTGGTTGGCGGCCGGTTGTAGCTATTCTGTTGGTAGCCCTGCTGGCCACCAGCCTTAAAGCTTGACTGCGCCTGTATCATCGCCAGCAATTGCTTGAAGGCGAAATCCGATATACCCATCGCCCGAGAGACATCGGCGAGGATTTGCTGCTCTTGTTGATCGATCTCACCATCGGCCATGGCCGCGCCAATCAGGTAGGCCAGTAACATCCGCTTTAGGTTGGCGTAACGGGCACAGGTCTGATTGAACTTGGCCATGATCTCGTCGACGGTAAACTCACCGGCGGCACCGGATTTAAACAGCGCAATAGCCTGCTGACGGTGCTCCGGGCTTAAACCCTGCTGATCCATTACCGCCGTCGCCTGAGCGATTTCTGCCTCACTGACTCGGCCATCGGCCTTGGCCAGAATACCCATCAGCGAGAACACGGTTTCGAAAAACACCTGTTGCGCCGCCGCCTGCTCTTCGGGGCTCATGCCACCCCGCCCCAACCCCATTAACGAGCGATCGAAATAGCGACCGATGAAGTAACCAATTAAGGCGCCAGGGAAATTTAAAATCACAAAGCCTAAAACAATACCGATCAAGCGTCCAAACATGGAGTAACCCTTAGTCACGCTGCTAACACCGACACAAACAGCGCTTAACAACAAAAAATTTGTCTATAAACCTACATAGATAAGGTTGATGACCTGTAATATCAATAGGGGTTTGCCCCTATCTTCAGATTTAATACTATTGTTAGCATTCGGCAAGTTGATCAATGCTACAATAGCCCGCTGAATTCCTCTGACCGAGTCTTGACCGTGAAAAAAATGCCAACCAAAGCCGATATACGTGATGAACTGGAGCAACAAATCTCCCAGTTTATGCACAGCGGTGGCGCAGTGCATCAGATTGAGCGAGGACTCAGCGGCCGCATCGATAATAGCAAGCCGTTGAATCAGAGCAGTATTGGCTTTGAGAAACCTAAGGATCAGCGGACACCTCTGCCCGATGTGGTATCAGAGTTGGAGGCCAGAAGACAGCCTACCAAACCAACAACCAAAACCAGCAACAAGAAACCAACGCGAAAAATGCTCTACGACGACTTCGGCGAGCCGCTACGCTGGGTTTGGGTAGAGTAAAGGCTACAAGGCCTCGACTATTGCAGCCTCTATATCACCGCCCATCGGCTCCTGCTTTGAATTATACCCCTCGATGACCTGACCATCTCGGCCAACTAAGTATTTATAGAAATTCCACTTCACCGACAGATCGCTCTGATTTTGCAGCTCGGCAAACAGGGCGTTGGCATCGCCGCCTCTGACACTGCTGGTCTCAAACATCGGAAAGGTCACACCGTAATTGACATAACAGACCTTGGCGGTCTCGCCACTGTCGTTATGCTCTTGAAAGAAATTATCCGAGGGAAAGCCCAGCACAACCAAGCCCTGGTCTTTATACTTTTGATACAACGCTTCAAGTTGCTCAAACTGGGGGGTAAACCCACACTTACTGGCGGTATTGACCACTAACAACACCTCCCCTTCATAGCTATCACAGAGATTGACTTGCTCTTCGCTACGCAATTTTTGGTGGCTGTAATCAAGTAAATTATTACAGCTGGCAAAGGTATTTGTCGTCCATAAGCCGGCCAAAACCAGCGACATCATTGGTAACATCTTCATATCACAGCTCCCTCTAAAAAATGACACTTTTGTTATTGCCTAACCATAACAAAAAAGCCCGCACAATGGCGGGCTTTATTAGCAAACAAACAACCGCTTAGATAAAGAAGTCGGTATTTGCTCCGCCCAGCTCAACAGCACCTAGGTTGCGGCCGTAATTACTCGGGTTATTGGCAACATGGCCACGACCAGCATTGATATCCAAGAATGGACGGTTTAACACATGGCTGGCAAAGACGGCACTGCCACCGGCACAACCCATCAACTTGCCAATACCGGCAACGCAGCGCTCTGAAACCAATGAGGAGTTCCAACGCATCTTCACCCGTTCATCGATGCTCAATGGCTCTTCTTCGCCGCGGGCGGCGGCCATCGAACGCTCGAAATCACGTTTGAGTACCAACTCCAACTCATCGACAATTTGAGTCACCTCGGCGATAACATACTGCGCCGTTGGGTTTTCTTTGGTCTTCTTGCCATCGTTAACACCGACACGAACAGCAGTGGCATCAACATAATCTTTCAGCGCGCCGCGAAGAGCACCAATCGATGAAGCCGAAACCGCCCGTGGGAATATCTGGCCGAATGGAATCTTATACAAGGCGCCATCGTTAACTGCATTACCCGGGCTGCTAAGACCAAAGGCGTCGACACCCTTATGAGTACGGTAGTCCGGAACAAAGGCGTTCTCGACCACGATATCATGGCTGCCTGTGCCCTGAAGGCCCATCACATCCCAGTTTTCGACGATCTTGTAATCTGATTTTGGCAGTAAGAAGGTGCGCATATCCGGTGCCTGGCCTGGGCCAGCCGGTGGAATCATGCCACCGAGGAAGACCCAATCACAGTGCTTAGAGCCGGAGGAGAAGCCCCAGCGTCCGCTGAAATTAAAGCCACCGTCGACGACTTCAATCTTAGCCACAGGCATGTAAGAAGAAGAGATCAGCGTTGTTGCATCCTCACCCCAAACATCCTGCGCTGCCCTATCGTCAAACAGGGCCAGCTGCCAATTATGGATAGCGATGACACCCAATACCCATGCACTTGACATACAACCTTCAGCAACCGCCATTTGAACATCGAAAAAAGCCTGTGGATCGAGCTCGTAACCACCCCACTTAGCCGGCTGTACTATTTTGAAAAACCCGGCTTTCTGAAAGTCGGCAATCGTCTCATCGGGCAGACGACCCAATTTGGCGGCTTCAGCAGCGCGTGACTTTAGTACTGGAATGAGTTCTCTAGCAGCGGCAACTAATTGCGCGTGTAACTGTGCTTTATCCGTCATTTTTTAGCTCCTAATGATCTCACGGGTGTCATGAGTTCGTTGATATCGGATTAACTGCACCCGGCAGTTTCTTTATTTAATGAAAATCATTGTACCGATACCAAGGCAAGGTACATCACTTAAATGAGTTACAAATTATCAAGGTAAGCCCCGGTTAATGACGGGGCTGTCATTTAACGAATAAAACCCTGCCCGCGGCGATAGATAAGCGTAAATATTCGTCTTTAAGCCGTTTCGATGTACAATGCTGACTCTTTCTCTGCTAGCGTAAAATGACCCAAATGAGTGTAGACAGCCACAAAACATTCGAACCCCTGACCAGTTACGACAAATTGGTCGACTCGGTATATCAGGGCGCCTTAGATGCCACGCCCTGGCAGCAATTTTTGAATATTATCTGCCAACAACTGAAAGCCGATGTGATCTCGCTGATCATCCGGCCTCCGGCGGATGACGATGATGGCCTTATTCTTAATTTCCGCAACAGCCAGAGCAGTAAAGACAATGTTGCCGACCCGAAAGACTGGCCAGTTACCGCGTATCAACAGCATTATTTTTCGCTGGATCCATTCACCAATATCACGCCGGGTAAGGTGGTCACGCTCAGTGATTTGTTACCCGCCGATGAGATTAGCAAGAACGAATTTTGCAAGAAATATCTCGAGCCCGCCGGCGTCTTCCACATTCTCGGCGCTGACACCCGAGACCCCAGCGGCTTCTGGGCCCGTTTTCGCGCCATGCGCAGCCAAAACCACCCAGACTTCGATCAGCCAGAACGCGACCTGCTCGAGCGCATCATGCCCCATCTCTCGCGTGCAGTTGAGATTCACAGTCGGTTGCAGCAGACCAAATCCGAGCGTGACTTATACGCCGGGGCGGTATCGCAGATGTCGATGGGGACTATTCTGCTCAACGAACACGGTGAAATGCTCAAATCCAACGCCGTCGCCAAGAAGCTACTCGACCAGCAGGACGGCATCCGCGTGGTACAGAAACAACTGGTACTCGATGACAAAGAGGATGACATCGCCTTTAAGAAACGCCTCAATAAAGTCATTAATGCCGCCACCCATCACTCTATGCAGATTGTCGAAGCCAGCCGGGTACAGCGCCCCAGCGGCAGTGCCGACCTCGGCATCGTGGTGCGTCCGGTACCCAAACCGCAGTGGACTGATGGCCAGGGCGGCCCCACTGTCGCCGTCTTTATCAGCGACCCACAGACAGAAGCCAGTACCTCTCGCGATACTATTATGCAATTATTTGGCTTTACCAAGGCCGAAGCATCACTGACTCTGCAATTGGCGCACGGGCTAACCCTGGCCGAGGCCTCTGTTATATTAGGTGTCAGCCAACACACCTCCAGGGCTCAGCTAAAATCTGTCTTCTCGAAGAGTGGCGTCAGCCGTCAGGCAGAGTTGATTCGGCTGGTTTTCAAGTCGGTGGCCACCCTAGCCTAAGCTCGCAAGATGCTCAAGGATGAGTATCCTCGCTAAAGCCCCCACCGCGTCTAAACTAGTCTCATCACATTGTCACAGAGACTGAAATCAATGGACACATCTACCCACACCATGAACAACTTGTTTATCCAACTTGGCTTAAGCGGTGACGAAAGCGATATCGAGCATTTTATTGCCCGCCATGTGATCGATTCCAGCCGCAATCTAGCGGAGGCACCGTTTTGGAGTATCGCTCAGGCTGAGTTTCTGCGCAGCGCAGTCGAAGACGATGCCGACTGGGTTGGCATCGTCAACCAGCTTGATGTGCGCTTAAGGCGCGGTGACTAGCAGAGGAAGGAATAGCACTGCAATATCCCGCCAGGTTCGGCATCAATAGAGTTACTGACCCGGATACTGCCTTGCCACTTCCTCGGCGACCAAATCTTCCAATTGCTGATAACCAAACTGCGTCATGGCACGACCGTTGACGAAGAAAGTGGGAGTCTTTGCCACACCCAGAGCCTTGGCATCGCTCAGATCCTGGGCCATCCGTTCCTTATAAAGACCACTTTTTTGGTCTTCAGCCAACTGCTGCAAATCGACACCGACAGCCTCTAGGTGAGGCAATAGTTTATCGACCGAGGCGACGTGATTGGCTGTCCAGTCCTCTTGATACTGCAACGTCACATGCAGGGATTGCCAGAATTTTTGCTGTGGCACAGTGGCGTTAAGCACCTCTACCACCTCATCGGCGCCTCGGTGAAAAGGCACAAAACGCGTCTCTAGCTTAACCTTGCCCTTGTATTGTTTGAGTAGATCATTAACAAAGGGGTAAAACGCTCGACAAGCCTCACAGGCAGGGTCGAGAAACTCCACTATGGTCACCTTGGCGCGCTGTTGTCCTTTTGCCTGCACATAATCGCGACTTAAAAATTCCGAGGTTTCGTTTGGACCGGCAACGGTGCGATTTTTCGCCTGTTGCTCGAAAACAAACACAACCATAATAACAACCAGTAACAACGCCAAAATAGACGATAGAATCAAACCTTGCTTCTTCATAAATAGCATCTCAATAAAATTATTATGTCATTAGTAATTAGAATGGCTTTTTAGTTCACTGTTGTGTTTCTTGGTTTTAAAAAAATCAACAATACTGCCACCACAGCCAGTATCATTGGATAAAAACTATTGGCCACCACACTGACCGGCGAGAGTTGAAAGATAGAGCCGACTAACAATGCCTGTGCGCCCCATGGAATCAAGCCCTGTACTGTACAACTAAAGATATCTAACAAACTGGCTGAGCGCTTAGGTGATACCTGATTTTTGACTGCCATTCGCCGCGCCACGTCGCCACTGACAATAATGGCCACCGTATTATTTGCAGTACAGACGTTGGTCAGCGCAACCGTACTAGCGATGCCCAGCTCGGCGGTGCGCTGGCGATGCTGAGCCTGATTGCCACCGGTCAGTTTCGCTATCAAACCCATCATAGTCGACTCAATATAGGCCAAACCACCTTGCTGCTCCATGAGTTTACCCAAGCCACCAACCAACAGCGACAATAAAAATATTTCCTGCATACTGCTAAAACCCGCGTAAACATCCTGCCCAGCGGTCAGTAAATGATACTCCGGTAACGTGACCATCCCTACCGCGGCGGCAAAAATAATCCCCAGGGTAAGCACGACAAAGACATTGACGCCATAAATAGCCAACGCCAATATCGATAGATAGGGCAATACCTTAAGCCAGTCAATCTCGGCAACCTCTGGCACCGTCGAGCTGGCGCCGACGACAAATAAATACAACATTGCCAGAGCTGCTGCCGGCAGCGCCATTGCAATGTTCTCGCGGAATTTATCCTTCATCTCACAGCCCTGAGTGCGGGTTGCCGCTATGGTGGTATCGGAAATAATCGATAGGTTGTCACCAAAGATGGCACCGGAGATAACAGCGCCAGCCATCAAGGCCGGGGATATATCGGTACTGTCCGAGATGCCTAGGGCAATCGGCGCAACGGCACCAATAGTCCCCATCGAAGTACCCATGGCCGTGGCGATAAAACCGCTGATAATAAATATCCCTGGCAGAATAAACCAGCTGGGGATTAACGACAGCCCCAGCGACACCGTCGCGTCCACACCGCCAGTCGCCTTCGCCACCGATGAAAAAGCACCGGCCAGCAAATAAATCAGGCACATGGCAATAATATTGCTGTTGCCGACACCGGCAATAAACGACTCGATGGTCTTGTTTAACGCGTCTTTACTGAGCATGACCGCCAGCAGAATCGCCGGTAAGACAGCAATCGGCGCCGGCAGCTGATAAAAAGCAAAATCGACGCCCTGAGCACTAAAATACAGTCCTGCACCGACAAAAAGAGAAACAAACAGCACCAGGGGTAACAGTGCCATTCCCCGCGCCGGTATTGGCTGCGCCGCAGCCCTCGATGGTTCCATATTAAAGCCCCAGTGGCCGACCAACCGTGGCAGGTTTTGCCGCGTGTAGGTGTTGTTGTAGTAAATCTGAAATGCGTTGTTGAGCATCGGTATCGAAGGCTGCTGCACGTGTCACCGTTGGATCAATACACACGACTACCTGTTCAGAAGTAGCGCGAAGCACCTTGCCATCGTCAGCGTACATATAAAGGAGAAAATGCATTCTGCGTGAATCTGACGCCAACAGTTGTGCCTTGATAGTTAACTTAGCTCCGAGGTGAACCTCACGTAAATACCGTGTTCTGGCATCTAGGGTAAAGATAGTGCGGTTCTGCTGCTGTCGCCACTGTTCACCTAGCCCTAGAGCATCGTACAAGGCTTCGCCTGCAAGGCTGAATACCAGTGCATAATAGGCATCGTTTAAATGGCTGTTATAGTCAACCCATTCCGGTTTAATCTCACACTGATACACCTCGGTTAAACTGTCCACATCACACCCAGTAAAAATTAAGAAGCGGCTATTTTACCGCCAACATTTTAAAACGTCATCTTTAATCCCTGATTAGCGACCGTACTGCTGAGCCAGTCTTCCTGTGCGATCAACCAGTTGGTTAACCAGTGGTCCAAACTCTTCAATATCGACACTGTCAATTAAGTTCTTTAATGCCAGCCCCAGCTCCGTATCCCCTTCAATGATCAACCGGCGATTGAAAAAAAGCGTGTCGGGGTCCTCTTTACGACTTGCCATCAAGACCAAATCATTGGCCCGCCCTGAGAAGCTGACATCAGCTGAACTCGTGGCTGATCTGACGATAAATTGCTCGCCATCGAAGCCAATATCCCAACGCTGGCCGATATCGCTAACAGTAAGACAAAGCCAACGGTACTGTAAAAAATCAAATTCCCCCGCCTCAACCAGCGACGAAAAGACAGTGTTTAACACGGCGGCCAGTGGCCGATATTGCAAGCCCTTGGGGATTACAGTTAACACACCGGCGGCCAGCGTTGGCGCAGATTGAATGACAGCAGTGAGTATACGGTTTTTCATATTGCAGCCTATTTAAGATATTGGCGGGCAATTTATAGCAGCCGGGGTAAATAACGCTGCGCTATATCAAACCACCATTAATCAATAGCGTTAGAGTGCCCTCATCTGCGCTGCATCAAGCCCACTATTAGGCGGCAGCCATTACACTTCCCCGCACGATAATCTAGGACAAGAAATCATGGAGCTGTTGTGCCCCGCCGGGAACTTACCGGCATTAAAAACGGCCATCAATAATGGTGCCGATGCTGTTTATATTGGTTTTAAAGATCAGACCAACGCCAGAAATTTTGCCGGGCTAAACTTCTCCGACAAGGCCTTGGTCAAAGCCGCCGACTACTGTCATCAGCGCGGTAAGAAGTTGCATATTGCCATCAATACCTTTGCCCACCCCGGCAATATGCCGTGGTGGCAGCGCGCCGTCGACAAGGCAGCCGAAATCGGTGCCGATGCGCTAATCATTGCCGACATGGCCGTGCTTGAATATGCCTTTACACACTACCCTAATATCGAACGTCACCTCTCGGTACAGGCGTCGGTGACCAATGTCGCCGCCATCGCATTGTATCACCGCCTCTACCGCCTCAGCCGCGTGGTCTTACCGCGGGTGTTATCGCTGCAGCATGTGGAAAAACTGGCACAGATAAGCCCTGTACCGCTGGAGGTCTTCGCCTTTGGCAGCCTCTGTATCATGGCCGAGGGGCGCTGCTTTCTATCCTCCTACGTCACCGGCGAATCACCCAATACCACTGGCGCCTGCTCACCGGCAAAATTTGTTGAGTGGAAGGAACATGGCCCGCAACGAGAGACCTATTTAAACAAGGTGATGATCGATCGCTTCGAACACGGTGAAAAAGCCGGTTACCCAACACTCTGCAAGGGTCGCTTTGAGGTCAACGGCGATACCTATCATGCGCTGGAAGAACCGACCAGTCTCAGCACCCTGGATCTGATCGATAAGTTAATCGATGCCGGCGTGGTGTCGGTAAAAATCGAGGGACGCCAACGCAGCCCGGCGTATGTCGAACAGATAACCTCGGTATGGCGCCAAGCCATCGACAAGGCCCTTACCTCACCCGAGCACTATGCCAGTGAGCCGCAGTGGCGCGACACCCTGGCCAAATTATCGGAGGGCAGCCAGACCACTCTGGGAGCCTACCATCGCAGCTGGAAATAAGGACAGTAGTATGAAAGTTTCTCTCGGGCCGATTCAATACCACTGGAGTAGGCAACAAATTGTTGAATTCTATCAGGCCGCCAGTAGCAGCGATGCCGATATTATTTATCTCGGCGAGACAGTCTGCAGCAAGCGCACCGAACTACACCCTAACGAATGGATTGAGCTGACCGAAGAGCTGAGCAATAACACCGACAAGCAAATTGTACTGTCGACACAAACGTTATTAGAAACGCCGGCCGATATGGCACTGTTAAAACGCTATTGCGATAACAGCCCGGTATTAATTGAAGCCAATGACATGGGCGCCATCGGCCTACTCAGCGATAACAAACTACCCTTTGTCAGCGGTCATGCTATTAACTGCTATAACGCTCGCACATTGAAACAGCTACGCAATCTTGGCATGCAGCGCTGGGTAATGCCGGTTGAGCTGTCCCGTCAGTGGTTGAGTAAGCTGCTGCAAGAGGCCAACGACATTGGTGTTGACATGGATTTTGAGACCGAGGTATTCAGCCACGGCTATCTCCCCCTCGCCTATTCTGCACGCTGCTTTACCAGCCGCAATGAAAACCGTGAAAAGTCGGACTGTCAGCAATGTTGTATTCAGTACCCCCAGGGCTTGGCGGTAAAGTCCCAGGCGCAACAGCGTATATTCACCCTTAATGGTATTCAAACTCAGTCGGGCTATTGCTACAACCTATTGAATGACCTTGCCTCTATGGACAATCTCGTCGATGTTGCTCGCATCAGCCCGCTGGACATCGGCAGTCTGGCAACAGTCTCTGCCTTCAAGCATCGGCAACCAGATCAGCAACCCTTGCTCGCCAGCCAGCAGCAGTGCAATGGTTATTGGCAGCAAAACATCGGCATGGCCAATATAATGTAGCCACAAAAAAGCCGAGCTCAGCTCGGCTTTTTTAATCATCGGTTAACTATTTTCTAAACTGACTGAAATCAGGCTCGCGTTTTTCAAGTATCGCCATCACCGCTTCGATGTTCTCGGCCGAGCCGCCCAGACGATGCATCTCCTTGGTCTCGGCTGCCAGGGCGGTCTTGAGTGGCGTCTGATGATCGGCCTTGAGTAAACGCTTGGTCGCTATCAACGAGCGAACCGGCCACTTGGCAATCTCCTTCGCCTTGTTCAACGCCGCATCCAGCAGTTTTTCATCGCTGAAGCGCGCCGTGGCAAGGTCTAACTCGATGGCGCGATCAGCATTCATCCATTCTGCTAACAGCATAATTTCAGCCGCCTTCCGTGTGCCAACGACCTGCGCCAACAGATAGCTGCTGCCAAACTCAGGCACCAAACCCAGGTTGGTAAAAGGAAAACGCATACGCAGACTGTCGCCAATGTAAACAATATCTGCATGCAGCATCAGCGTCGCACCCCCACCAATACAGATACCCTTGGCAGCACAGATTAACGGTTTATCAAAATTAACAATCGCCTCGGCACAGGCATCAAAGGGGTGCACACCCTCACCGGCATCATCGGCGGTAAAATCATTCAAATCAGTGCCTGACGAAAAATCTGCACCGGCACCGGTAACGAGGACGGCAGCCACCTTGCTATCTGTGTTGGCCTCAGCAATGGCGTCGGCAAAGGCCTGCCACTGCTCGCGGCTGAAGGCGTTTTTCTTCTTCGGACGGTTGAGTGTTAAGATTAATACACCATCTTGATATTCTTTTAATACAGTATCACTCATGACGTTTCCTAGGCGCGGTCTGCGCTTCTAATTATAAAAAGTAGTGGTCTCAAACAATGGCGCACGACTGCGCTTAAGCTGATTAATATCCGATGATTGTTGATAGCCAAAAGAAATGGCAAACATCAGAGTTAACGGTTCGTTGATATTTAATTGCTGCTTAATTAAATCGGCATAGACACAGACCTCGGCCTGTACACAACTGGCAATACCTGAAGCCTCCATCTGTAACATCAGATTTTGAGCGTACATACCAAGGTCTATTGAGGTACGTTCGTTAAAACCCTGCTCTAAAAAAACAAAGGCACAGTGCGGTGCCCCATAGAGCTGAAAATTATGGTCCATTAAGATATCTTGGCTTTGCTGACTGGTTTTGCCTGCTGCCACCGTGCTAAAAAGTTGTTTTTTTAATGCACGATCACGCTCAACATACTGCGAACCGGGCTTTTGCAGCGCCGGCTTCGACGGTGGAAACTGGCCGGTATTATTCGCCGCCGTCAACAGCGCCTGCCGCACTCGGTCACAGCTGGCACCGCTGACGACAAAGCTACGCCAGGGTTGCATGTTACCGACTGAAGGCGACCACTGAGCGGTTTGAAAGATTTTTTCTACTAGGCCTTGATCGACACGACGGTTTGAAAAATGTCGGGTCGAGCGGCGCTGGCGAATGACCTCATCAAGCAGTTTGGGCGCAGCCAGTGGCTCGATGACCGCCATTAGCTGATCGCACCACTGTCACGCGCTGCGGCAATCTGCTCAGCGGTAAAGCCGATATCGGTCAGGATCTCATCGGTTTGATCACCCGAGCCAACAGCAGGCCCTTGAACCTCGCTAACGGTTCGGCTAAACCGCGGTGCTGGTGCCGTCTGCGTGACACCGTCAATATCAATATAACTTTGACGGGCGACATTATGCGGATGCTCGGCAGCCTCATCTTGGTTGAGAACGGGAGCAAAACAAATATCAGTCCCCTCCATGATCTCACACCACTCGGCCTGGGTTTTTGTCTTGAACTTGGCCGCCATGGCGGTTTTATATTTAGGCCAATTGGCCTTATCAAACTGGGTTTCAAAACCAGGCTCACCGATATCGACGCCAAGTTTTTCAGATAAAAGTGCGTAAAACTGCGGCTCGATTGAACCGACCGTCACCCACTTTTCATCGCGACATTGGTAGCTATCATAGTAGTGAGCACCGCCATCTAACATATTACTTTGGCGCTCATTATCCCAAATACCCATAGCTTTAAAACCAGCGGTGGCAGACATCAGTGAGATGGTGCCATCGGTAATCGCAGCATCGACAACCTGCCCCTTACCACTGCGGCCAGCCTCCAGTAATGCCGCCAGCAACCCGGTGACCAGATACATTGAACCACCGCCGTAATCGCCGACAAGGTTGAGCGGCGGCACCGGGCCTGAATCACTGCGACCAATGGCATCGAGTGCGCCGGTAATCGCAATATAGTTAATATCGTGACCGGCGGCCTGTGACAGCGGGCCTTCCTGCCCCCAGCCGGTCATTCGACCATAGACCAGTTTCTCATTACGGCCTAAGCAAACATCAGGACCTAGGCCCAGTTTTTCCATTACACCAGGGCGAAAGCCTTCAAAGATAGCATCGGCTGTCTCTAACAATTTAAGTACAGTTTCGACACCTTCGGGGGCTTTTAGGTTAACGGCAATAGACTTGCGACCGCGACCGGTAATATCAGCGGGGTTGGCCCCCATCGACATCATATTGGCACTGGCTCTGTCGATGCGGATAACTTCTGCACCCATATCAGCCAGCAACATGCCGGCAAACGGGCCAGGACCAATACCGGCCATTTCTATAATTCGGAAACCTGATAAAGGACCCATATTTTCTACCACCTTAAAAATTTAAAAAGTTATTTACCCTGAAAAACAGCAGGACGTTTTTCTTTAAAAGCCCTCATGCCCTCTTTGGCATCTTCTGTGGCAAACACAGGCCAGGCAATCTCATCGGACTTTACCAAGGCTTCTGCCATTGGCATAGATTCATCGTGCTGACGCAATGATTGCATCACAGCCTTGACCGCCAGCGGTCCATTGGCGCAGATTTTCTCGGCAATTTCCATCGCCTTAGCCAGCGCCTGCCCCTTGGGTACGACGTGGTTAATCAAACCCCAATCAGCACATTGCTGAGCGGAGACATGCTCACCGGTTAACAAGACTTCGGCGGCTAGGGCATAGGGAATTTGACGACGCAGTCGAATTGTTGAGGCCGACATAGGGTACAGGCCACGAGCAACTTCGGTGACACCAAAAATGGCATCCTCGGCGGCAACACGGATGTCGGTTCCCTGTAAAATCTCTGTACCCCCGGCTAAGGCATAACCTTCGACGGCAATAAGAATAGGTTTATTAGGGACATCTTCACGCAACAGAGCCTGCCAATGTAAATTTGGTACAGACTGCATTAAACGCTGGATTTCGTCGGTATCTTCTCCACCTTCAGGGCCTGCAGCCAAGTCCATACCGGCACAAAATGTATCGCCATTAGCAGTCAATACGGCGCACCGTAGTTCATCGTTTTCTTCAAGCGTACGCCACGCCTTATACAGGCCTACCAACATGGCTGGGCTGAAAGCATTCTTTTTTTCTGGGCGGTTAAGTGTGACCACCAAGACATTGCCCTTCTGCTCAACAATGCAATTTTTAGTACTGATCGCAAGCTCTGTCATTATTATTCTCCGCGACGGGTTTCAATTATATAAACGGTTAAATCAAGCCAGTCAGCCGATTCAGCATATTGAATCGACTGAGGATAACACCAAGACTCTTTAGCTAACTAAGAACTCTTGGCTCAAAGCGATCTTCTTCGCCTCAGCATAGGTAGGCTTGCCATTTGGTCCGCGGGGCACCTCGGCAACAACATGCAATTCACGGGGCAGTTTATAACCTGCAATCAGCTTTCGCGCTTCTTCTTGAACAGCCTTCAGAGAGACGTCGAAGCCCTCACGTACAGACACAACAGCTGTTACCTTGGCACCAAAACGGTCATCAGGGGTGTCGACAACCAACGCATCATAGATGGCAGGATGAGCTTTCAGAGCCTGTTCAACTTCCTCTGGAAAAATCTTTTCGCCACCGGAGTTAATACAGTTAGAACCACGGCCAAAGATAGTAATCGTACCATCCTCTTCTAGCGTTGCCGCATCGCCAGTCAGCAACCAAATTTTACCCTTGCCCTCGACATCAATAAAAGTTTTAGCGGTCTTGGCTTCATCGCCATAATAACCGGCAGGAATATAACCTGAACGAGAGAATATACCTTGTTCGCCTGGCTTGGCGTGACGCGCCTCGGCGGGGCTGTCGCCCTCGACAATAACATCCATAAACTCAGAACGAGCAACATTACCCAGGCTTGAATCCCCCTCTTTCTTGTTGCCGTTATCCATGCCCATGTTGCCCGATTCTGATGATCCAAAGGCATTAGTGATAAAGCAGTTAGGGAATTGAACCTTGAACTCTTCTTGTTTGGCCGGCGAGAATACCGCACCGCCAGAGCCAATGTTAAAGACGGCAGAAAGATCCCAGCGATCTTCGTTGCCCTTCAGAGATTCCAATAGTGGAATCGCCATGGCATCGCCAACAATTTGGATAGAATTCACTTTCTCATCGGCTGCAACCTGCCAAATCCCCTCACCATCGAACGAGCGCAATGGGTTAAGTACCAGCTTGTTACCCGATAAAATAAGAATACAGGCATACCACCAAGAAGCTCCGTGCATTAACGGCGCCAGCGGCATGCCAATCATCTGGTTTTCACTGATGCGGCTGACAATATCTTCCGGTTGTTCCAGTGGGCCCAGAGGACTGAAGAAACCACCGCCGCCCATCGCGGCAAAGAAAACATTTTTATGCGGCCACATAACGCCCTTCGGCATACCGGTAGTACCACCGGTATAAAGAATGAACAGGTCATCATCGGCACGCTCATCAAAGTCACGCTGATCAGACTGGCTGCTCATGGCTGCCTCAAACTCAGTCGCACCGATCTTCGATAAATCATGCTCCGTAGCGTCTTCTACCGAGATAAAAGTT
Organism: Sinobacterium norvegicum; assembly: GCF_923077115.1. Lineage (NCBI taxonomy): Bacteria > Pseudomonadati > Pseudomonadota > Gammaproteobacteria > Cellvibrionales > Spongiibacteraceae > Sinobacterium > Sinobacterium norvegicum. The sequence goes on along the minus strand of NZ_CAKLPX010000003.1, from coordinate 523,453 downwards.
TTTAGATCTTTCGCTGCATCGCGAACTTCAGCAATGGCCGGCACAAATTCACGGTGGTGAATACAGGCAACCATATTGGCATTATCAAAGATATATAGTAGTTCTTCATTCACATAGCGATAGTTAACATTGATCGGTACCGCACGAATTTTAAAACAGGCCAACATCGCCTCAATGTATTCGTTACAGTTATACATATACAGGCCGACATGGTCACCTGCTTTAACGCCTTGAGCACTCATATAGTGAGCTAAACGGTTGGCGCGCTGTTCCAGTTGTTGAAACGTTGCCCGTGAGTTACCACAGACCAGCGCTTCACGTTCAGGCATAGCATCAGCCACCATCTCGAACATATCACCGATATTAAAATGCTTGTCAGCCATTGTATGTATCCACCTTTTCAATATTTTAAAAACTATGTATTGATTTTATCATTCAAAATCTTACGGCTGAATTATCTCAACCGCAGGACTACCATAACCTGTTTAAGGGCCAGTTAAAGCCCTTAAGGATTACATTCGATTAATATCGAAGGTGTTATGGTTTTTCTGAACTTACAACCCACATAGCAAAGAATTGTGCGCCGCCGCCATAGGCATGTCCCAGCGCTGTTTTTGCATTCGGCACCTGGTGGCCACCGCATTCACCGCGAACCTGCTGAGCAGCCTCGGCAAAACGGATCATTCCAGAAGCTCCGATTGGGTTTGAAGAAAGTACTCCGCCGGAAGGGTTCCACGGTGTATCACCACCCTCATGCAGCGAGGTAACCCCCTCCATTGTGAGTTTCCAACCCTCTCCTTCTTCGGCAAAGCCTAAATTTTCCAGCCACATTGGCTCATACCATGAGAAAGGTACGTAAACCTCTGCGCAGTCAATCTGCTCACGCGGGTTGGTAATGCCAGCCTGCTGATAAACATCGGCGGCGCAGTCGCGTCCAGCCTGCGGATTCACTTCTTCACGGCCAGCATACATCGTTGGCTCTGAGCGCATCGCCGTGCCACGAATCCAGGCAGGCTTCTTAGTCGCCTTATCGGCCAATTCTTCACAGGCGATAATCATCGCGCAGGCACCATCCGATGAGGGGCAAGCCTCCAAGAAACGCAGCGGATCCCACAACATCGGCGATGCAGCCACCTCTTCTTCGGTGATATTGGGCAACTGCAGATGGGCTAACGGGTTTTTAGAGCCGTGAATACGATCCTTGGTGGCGACGCGAATACCCACATCTAACGGGGCCTCAGAGCGACGCATATATTCGCGAATGATCGGTGCAAAATAACCACCGGCACCGGCGTTCAAGTGTGCTGAAAATGGCTGCGGAGTCGACAGCGCCCACATCGCATTGGATTCCGACTGTTTCTCGAACGCCACGGTTAAGACACGATCGAACATGCCCGATTGTACGTGTGAAGCGGCAACAATGGCGGTTGAACCACCGACTGAACCGGCGGTGTGTACTCTTAGCATAGGCTTGCCGTTACACCCTAAAGCATCGGCCAGATAGAGTTCGGGCATGACAATGCCTTCAAACATATCCGGCGCCTTACCGATGACAACAGCATCAATATCGTCCCAGGTTAATTCAGCATCCGCCAGCGCGTTGGCCGCAGCCTCGTGTACCAACCCAGCAATAGAGACATCGCCACGCTTAGTTTGATATTTTGTTTGACCAACACCGACAACTGCCGCGAGTGTGCCAACTTGTTCATTAGTACTCATTCGCTTGCCTCCAAAACAGTAACCATATTGTGCTGTAAACAAGGACCACTGGTGGCATGTGCAACACCACGCTTAGCCTCGCCCTTGATGATGCGCATGGCGACTTCACCAATACGATCAAGACCTGCTGCCATCATTAAATTGCCCGCCAATGGACCGCCGGACAGGTTCACCGCCGTGCTGTCATCCAGGCCGAGGGCTTTTTGAATAATTAGCTGTTGATGGCTAAAGGGGGCGTGAATTTCAGCAATATCGACCGGGCCATTAGCCACACCGACTTTCTCTGCCGCAATACGGACCGACTCAGAAACCGCGAGGTTGCGGGCACCGATATTATGGCTTTCGATACGGTGATCAATGCCGCGAATAATCGCATAGGGCATGCCCCACTCCTTCGCTTTCTCGACGGTACACATGATCAGTGCTGAGGCGCCATCGGAAACAGGTGGGCAATCGTGTTTACGCAGTGGCGCGCTGTATTCAGGCTCCGCCAATAGCTGTTCAACACTGTAATCACCCTTCAACTGAGCATTTTCGTTAGATTTAGCATTGGCGCGAGACTGGCTCACCACCGCCGCCATCTGCTCGACGGTATACTCGCCGCTCTCTAGGCCAACACGTGCTTGCATCGCTGCCAGACTCACGCTATCCGACCACAATGGCGCATAGTAATAAGGATCTAACTGCTGCGACAAGACAAACGGCAATTCACCGGGGCTCGACTTGGCAAAACCATATATCAGCGCCGAATCGGCCTGGCCCGCCTTGATTTTCAAGTAACCCTCATACAGCGCCCAAGCCGCATCCATCTCAACATGAGACTCTTTGATCGGCGGCACGGCACCCAGCGCATCGACACCGGCAACAAAGGCAAAGGCTGCACCCTGAAGATAATCACAGCTACCAGAACAGGTAAAATCAACACCCTGAACATTTTCAAGACCTATGTCGTTCAACACCTTGTTGACCACCGGCATAATTAATTCAACTTCGTTTTTTGCACCAGCATCGCCAAGAATCGGCGACTGAGCATAAGCAACTACGGCTATATCACGCATTATTTTAATCTCCCAATGTCTGCAATCGGCATATCAGGCTCATCAATAGGGCTAAAGAAACGGATATTTTCCATCGCGTGCACCCACTCTTCTTCTGGCTTCCAAACAGCCTGTACTCGCATGCCAATGCGGACATCATCGTTATTGCAATCACTGATCAAGTGTAGGAATGACTGATGAGCGCCATCGGCCATTAAGTTAGCAATAACATAGGGAGGTTTGATCGGATTGTTGGGGATTGGGATGTAGACAATAGTAAATGACTGAACTGTTGCCTTGTCACCGAGCTCGATCTCTTTTTCTGTCGCGATACCACAGGCGGCACACGAGCCACGGGGCGGAATATAAACCGCGCCACACTTGGGGCACTCTTGACCCACTAGCTTACCGTTGCGCAGATGGTTTAAGAAGCGTGTGGTTGCTGTACCTGCAGTAAAGTTGTAATCCAGGTAGACCGGGGCATCCATACCGGTAATCATTTCTCTTTCTTCACTCATAACTCAGCCCTCTATTCAGCCGGTTCAAAACAGGCAATGTCGGTAATATGGCCACGGGTACTTTCTGCCCAGCGAACTCTTACTTTCATCCCCGTCTCCATTGCCTCAACACTGCCGGCATCAACCATATGCAGCATCGGTACGTCAGCGCCATCAAATTTCAGCAAAGCGAAGGCAAAAGGCTTTTGTAACAAGTGTTTAGTGCCTGGCTCGGAAACCCAATTCCAGGTCGTTACTATTGCAGTGTCACCTAATTCAACAAATTCAGTGACAGGCTCTGCAGTCTTGGGGTCAAATTCGACTGGCGGTACGTATACGGTACCGTCTGAGCCTTTGTTGCCGAAGATCTTGCGATCACGTAATTCCGTAAAAAAGCGGCCGACGACTGGACCTGTAGAGCGGGTATAGGTAAAACCCAGTTCAAACGGCTGGCTTAATACCTCGGACTCAGCACTAGACATGTGTCGTTCTCCTAATTGTTATTGTTCACCACCTGCGCAATAAATCTATTGCGCGATTATTAAGCTGATAATCGTTTTTGTCAGTGAATAGAATTTGTCACTACGATCGACTTTTCTATCATCAAGCCACTAAAACAGTGTCATAAGACGAGCTACCAGCCTTTTTGTAGGGTATGAGTATTCATTAGCGTCGAATGCAAGACAATGGCATTTCAACTCAATATCGCTGTCAAAATTGATCAGCCAATCCCCCCCCATTAGAGAGGGCGTCTATAGGCACTTACAGCCAGTCATGATAGGGTTATCGGTGACAATAATTACGAAATGGACATCGAAATGACACAGCTATTACTCACCCTGACCACCGCGCTATCACTGTTGGTTTTCGGCTCAGCCTTGGCCGACAGTGATCATCACGCTGACTCTACGGCATTCAAGCAACAAAAGATTACTGAGCAGCTTTATTTATTGCAGGGCAGGGGTGGCAATATTGGCCTGCTCAAGGGTGATGACGGCATCGTTTTAATCGACGACGACTACAAGGACCTCTCTAGCGCCTTGGCCACAGCCCTCGAATCACACGGTGGCAGAGATAACCTCCAATATATTATCAATACCCATTGGCATGGCGACCATACCGAAGGCAACCTCGAGTTTGGTCAAAATGCCGTCATCATCGCCCATGAAAATGTTCGTAAGCGACTATCAACCAGCCAAGAAATTAAGTTATTTAATATGAAGTCGGCACCCTACCCCGATGACGCCCTACCCTCTGTCACCTTTCGACAGCAACTTAACTTACACATTAATGACGAGGATATCACCCTACTCCACCTCTCTAATGGCCACACAGATGGCGACTCAATTGTGATATTTAAGCGGGCAAACACCGTCCATCTCGGCGATCACTATTTTGCCGGCATGTTTCCCTTTATTGATACTGCCACTGGCGGTAATGTGGTATCGATGGCCGATAATATCGACAGCGTGTTAACCCTGATTGATGACAGCACAGCCGTTATTCCTGGCCATGGCCCCCTAGCCAGCAAACAGGACTTAGCTGGCTACCGAGACATGTTACGTGGCACCACTGCCGAAGTAGCAACAATGCGCGCTGCGGGTATGTCACTAACACAAATGCAGGCTCAAGGCCTTAGCCAGCAGTGGCAGAACTGGGGGCATGGCTTTATCAAGCAGCCTGTTTGGATCAGTATTGTGAACACCAGCCTTGCTGAACAATCAAAACCGTAACGACTCCCTCCTCAGGGTGGATTCAATATTGGTTAATCGACTGATAATTTGGCCTAGTCTTTATCATCTGGAGCACACGATGCTGTTAAACCATAAATTGGATCACCCTGCTATCGAAGGCATTCGAGTTGGCAAACAAGCGCCCAGGTAATTAACACCAGCTATATTATCTACCGTCTCGGCGAGTCTATTTCCGTTACTGAGCCCGCCAATGAATGGCAAGCGTTAAAAAGTGTCTTGAAGAACCGTCGGTAAAAAAGCATTACTGACTCACTAACTCGAGAATCATAGTGGCACCTCTGGAACAGCAAAAATACTAGCGAGTACAGTCGACACAACCACCAAGCAAGTAGTTGGTCGTGAGGACATCAATACCTATTTCTCATTCTTTTTCATCAGTAAAATCGACCTTCTCAGCGCTCGCCTTAAGTAACAGGGGCTTACTAAGCAGAAGTCCTTATTGTCCCGACCTTCGGCTAGGCATATGCTAAAAACAGTAAGAAAGGGAGGCCTCATGAGCAAACCAAGAGCTGATCAAGCAATGCTATTGCTGATTGATGAAATTCGCGCAACACTACCTATTGACTCCCCTGCCTCCTCCTTGTGTCACGGTCAATGCAAGGGCTGCAGTATTAAGCTGCTCGAATATATCGACAGTGAACTCAGCCACTGGGAACAAGAAATCGATAATCACAACCCCCCAAACCTTGGCCAGATCAGCAAGCTGGGAAAGACCGCAAGAAAGATTTATCATGCCCTGATGAAAAACGGTGTCATCGCACCTACCACTCTACATCAATGAAGAATCATGACATCATTATCACTTTTCTCTAGCACAGTCTGTAAAGCGTGCTCATAGGCATTGTGATCATGATCACGGCTGCTGGGCACCCCTGTCAAGATAGCAGTACTGCCGATTGTTCTAGCCACATCAACCAAGGCACCACCTAGATCACCGCTCTTAAAAATCACTTTACTATTATCAATATTATAATGATCAAGTATCCAGCGACGATTGGGATAATGCAGTGAATCATGATAATTCACCAAGTAAAAGACTTCGGCACCAAGACGCTTGGCGACAGCCCCTGCCTCCATTTCATGACTGAAAAGGTATTTATGAAAATGGCCATCGTTACTGTTTTCAACATTAACTAACAAGCGCATATCTCGCCAACTATGAACCCCCTTAATAATATTAATCGAACAGGGGCTGTCCAACATCCAGCGTACCACCGGGTGCTTCTTAAACAGCTGGAGCGACCAAGGGTTGGAGACAAAATCTTGAAACAACACGCAATAATTATTGTGATTGCTCATGGAGTTGACCAGCGCACTTTCAAAGCGCTCAGTACTGATCGTAAAATCACTATTAATATTTTTATTTCTCGCCAAGTTAACATAATAACGCAGAGAGTCCTCCGCTTCTTGGTACTGTTCAGAGAACTCCGATGGGTTTTTCGTCTGCGGCAAAAAGCTGTGTATATGGAGTGACTGCTGATGTAGTTTCGCACAATCGATGGCGCGAGCCAGCGCCGGCTGGCGCTCAAGATGTGGCTCGACAATGACCATTGCCGTATCCATAACCCCTCCCTGATACCTACAATAATTAGATAATCAATCTTCCCTGTTTATGATGCCGATCATAAAATAATTACTGGAGACTACGCCTATGGGTAATCATCGGCAAGCGTATGGGGTAGATGTTAAGGGGATAAGTTATATTTGATTACTGCGTCCGGTTATATCTGAAAACAACCTTAAGAAAGCGGAATTAAATCAACCCACTCTCCGCGGTCAAGAGAGGAAACATCCTCACCGACCTCGATAAGACAGTTGGCTTCAATCAAAGAACTTAGCTGTGCCGCACCTTGAAAACCAGTTTTATCAACTACTATACAAGCTCGATCTTGCCGGTAGCGGCCTCTGAAGTAGTCGACCCGCCCCTTTTTGCAAGACAGCGGTGACAATAGCTTGGCCTCGATCTTCTCGGTCTTTACCTGTTGCGGCTGATAACCGGCTATGGCTCGCAACAACGGCTCCACACAGACTTTAAATGTAACCTGTACCGCTGCCGGGTTACCGGGAAATCCGATAAATAGCGCCGAACTATCGTTGGTTGGCTGCAAAAAACCCATACTCAAAGGTCTTCCAGGGCGAATTTTCATCCGATAGAAACTCAACTCCCCAAGCTTATTCATTGCCGACTTAACATAATCAGCCTCGCCAGTAGAAATACCTGCCGAGCTAATCACTATATCAGCATGCTTCGCCGCTGACGCTAAGGCATCCCTTAAATGCTCTGCGTCATCTGGGACAATGCCGAAATCAACAATATCACATGGAACAGCCTGCAGTAATGACATTAGGGCATAACGGTTGCTGTCATATATTTGCCCCTGCGTAAGAATATCCCCTGGTTCTTTCAGCTCAAACCCTGTTGATAAAACACTGATTTTTATAGGTTTAAATACTAAAACCGAGGTAAGCCCAAGTGTCGCAAGCTGCCCTATTGCTGGGGCGTTCAATACAACCCCCTTGTGCAATACTTGTTTGCCTGTGACTATTTCCTCACCTTGCCATCGAATATTTTGCCCCCGCCTAAAGCCACTACTACAAGTTACAGTGCTCTCTGCGGCATTAAACGTTGCCAGCTCTTGTACCACAACCGTGTCAGCCCCCTCTGGTAGAGGTGCACCAGTCATAATAACAACGGCTTGGCCGGGTAGAAGCTTAACAGTCGGTGACTCTCCAGCCAGGGTTTTATCGATCACCCGATAAGTTACCTGCTCAACTGCTGAGGCGATAGCATAGCCATCCATCGCCGAATGGTTAAATTGTGGAATATCAACAGGGGAAATTATATCTTCAGCTAAAATACGACCGCTTAAGTTTTTCAGCTCAAGCTGCTCCACTGCAACCTCAGGGCCCTGTGAAGCAATCCGCTCAAGCATCAAATCAACAATTTCATTGGGGGTATAAAGAACCTCCCCCTCCTGTTTGCAGTGGGTAGCTTCAATCATCGATGTCATTTTTATTATTCTATTTTCCCGAAGTCATCACCGTCTTACGACTTGTATTTTATTTCATCTTTTTCAACCAATTCATCATACCAAAGATTATGATGCTGCTTGGCCCAGTTCTCATCGCAATATCCAGTTTGCATAGTTTCGAACCCACCCTCAACCAAGAATACAGCCATACTGACATGACCAATAATCAAAATCATTAGAGTCAACGCGAATAAGCCATGCACTATCAGTGCAATAACGGTAAAGTCTCGTGTCGGGTCAAGGTTTTGAAAGAGCAAAATAACTCCAGAAGTGATAATTCCAACTCCGGCAACAAGAATAAACCAATATAGTATTTTTTCCCCTGCGTTAGAGAATCCTGCTGGAGGATGGACAGCCTTCCGGCCCTTGAAGTTTATAAAGCCTCCCGCCGATTTTATCCACTCCCAATCGTGCTTTTTGGGGAACTGATGATGCATCCACTTAACAATGGCCAAAGACCAGAAAATGACAAAAAACGGCGCTGTGAAATTATGACTAAGATCACAGAACTGCATATAACTACCCCATGTTTCGGGTGAGAGGTAGGGACGGATTACATAACGGCCAATCATAATGCTCAGCCCTGTCAACGCGAGAATCAAAAAACTAGCAGCCAAACCCCAATGAATAATGCGTGATGAAACAGGCCAACGGAGGATTTTAACCCCTGAGAAGCCCGCCTCAATCTTAACGGCACCATTGATAACAAAGAAGATAACCACAAGAAAAATGACAAATAGGTAGCCCCACTCGTCGATGGGAATAATTACATTTTGGCGAAATTCGAGCGGCTCAATAGTACCCGTATTGACCAAAACACCAGCATGAGGTGAGTTAGAATTCGTTACCCCTTCTAATCCGTCCCCCACCAGTCCCCATTGCGCTGCTGGCATTACCTGCCTCTCGGCAACAGGTTTGGTAACAAGATCTTCATACGACTTCACCTCTTCTGCAATAGGCAAAGCAGTCATAAAGATCAGCATTAAAAACAGTGCAACTCGTTTACACATAGCCCTATCCGTCCATTATTTCTGCTGTTCACTACCTGTCATAGCATTAGAAAATTGAGCATCGTTCAGACTCCAACCAGCATTAGCATGCCCTCGGTTGACGACTCGCTCGCGAAATATATTGGCAACCGTTGTCGCATCACCGGCCATCAGAGCTTTGGTTGAACACATTTCAGCACACAGGGGTAATTTCCCCTCTGCAATTCGGTTGGCACCATATTTTTCAAACTCAGCAGCCGATAAATCTTCCTCTGGTCCACCGGCACAGTAGGTACACTTATCCATCTCACCTCGCTGTCCCCAAAAACCATCTTGAGGGTACTGAGGCGCACCAAAAGGACAGGCATAAAAGCAGTAACCACAACCAATACAATTATCTTTATTATGGTGAACGATGCCGTCTTCACGCTTAAACAAGGTTTGTGTCGGACATACTTCTACACAAGGTGCATCGCCGCAATGCATACAGGCAACAGAAATTGAAACCTCCTTATCAACAACTCCATCATCGAGCGTCACCACTCTTCTGCGTTGCATCCCCCACGGAACATCATTGGCATTTTTACAGGCGACAACACAGCCATTACATTCAATACATCGCTCGCCATCACATAGAAACTTATAATCAGATTCGGCCATTGCTTTCTTCCTTAGGCGGTCACTTTCGTCATTTTACAAATCGACACTTTGGTTTCTTGAATATTTGTCACAGGGTCATAACCATAGGTCCAAAGTTGGTCTGCTGCACCACCTGAAACGTAAGGCTTGGTTCCCTCTGGATAGCGGTCAGTAATATCTTTACCTTCATAGTGACCCGCAAAGTGATAAGGGATACCGATAACACCGCGAACAATTCTTGGCGTCGACATCACCTTGGCCTGTATCTTATTACCTTCAGGGGATTCCAACCAAACCATATCATCGTGTTGAACACCATAGTCATTACAATCCGCGGGGTTAACCTCGACAAACATCTCTTGCTGTAATTCAGCAAGCCAAGATATTGATCGTGTTTCCTCACCACCACCCTCGTATTCAACCAAACGGAAACTGGTAATAATCAAGGGAAATTCGGCACTGTGATCCTGCTGTTGAATCGACTTATAGAGTGTCGGTAAACGAAAAATATACTCAAAGTCATCGTGTGTTTCGTACTTGGGTAGCAAATCACGACGAACGGTATATAGCGGTTCACGATGAATCGGGATGTGGTCGGGGAAGGTCCAAACATTACAACGGGCCTTTGCATTACCAAAGGGCGCACAGCCATGCTTTATCGCCACACGCTGTATGCCACCGGACAAATCAGTCTTCCAATTTTTATTTTCAGCCGCTGTTTTCTCTTTCACCGTCAGGTCATCCCACCAACCCAATTGCTGTAACATCGCCGCCGAGAATTCCGGGTAGCCATCTTGTATATCGGAGCCCTTGGGATAAGAACCCTCTGCTAATAAATTAGTGCCTTCATGCTCAATACCAAAGCGCGCTCTAAAACATAGGCCGCCTTCCGAGACGGGGATGCTGGTATTATACAAAATAGGCGTGCCCGGATGATTCATCTCCGGTGTTCCCCAGCAAGGCCAAGGCAGGCCATAATAATCGCCATCAATAGGCCCACCCTCAGCCTTAAGCGTATCAAAATTGAAGGTATGCCAATTTTTCTGATGTTTCTTTAAGCGCTCCGGGCTTGAACCTGTATAGCCAATGGTCCAGCAGCCTTTATTGATCTCACGGGTGATGTCCTCGACCAACGGCTCCTCGCCATTAACCTGTATATGCTTGGTTAACTGCTCACCAATACCTAGTTTCTTAGCCAGTAAATACATAATGGTATGGTCGGGCTTTGATTCAAACAGTGGTTCTATAACTTTTTCCCGCCACTGTATCGACCGATTAGAGGCCGTAACCGAGCCATAGGTTTCAAATTGTGTCGCCGCGGGCAATAGATAGATACCGTCCTTGCGATCACCTAAAATAGACGTGGATGATGGGTGAGGATCAACGATCACCATAAAATCCAAAGCGTCGAGCGCTTTCTTCGTATGCTCGCCACGGGTAATAGTGTTCACTGACTGTCCCCAGTACAGGACGCCACGCACATTACCTTTTTGGCTCAGCTTTGCAGGCTCTTCAAGCACCGCGTCAGGCCAGCGTGAACAGGGAATGCCAGTAGTATTCATAGGGTACCCCTGACCATATTTTGTCTGGTCGAAACGCCCTTTTATCCAGTCTAAATCGACACCCCAAACACCCGACCAATGTTTCCAAGCTCCTTCGCTCAAGCCATAATAGGCCGGCAGCGTATTGGACAAGCATCCCATGTCGGTAGCCCCTTGAACATTATCGTGACCACGGAATATATTGGCGCCACCGCCGGGCTGCCCAATGTTCCCCAAGGCTAACTCTAGAATACAATATGCTCGGGTATTACCATTGCCGACCGTATGCTGGGTTCCTCCCATCGCCCAGCAAACCATGCCCGGCTTATTGTGCGCCAAGGTATGCGCCGCTTTATACATCGTCTCTTTATCAATGCCGCTGATTTTCTCAACTTCTTCTGGCGTGTATTGCTTGACCACCTCCATGACCTGGTCCATGGCGTATACTCGCTGCTTGATATACTCCTTGTCCTCCCAGCCGTTTTCGAAAATATGCCACAGTAAACCCCAGATAACGGCAATATCGGTGCCTGGGCGCATCTGGCCAAAGATATGAGCATGTGCAGCCGTTCGCGTATAACGAGGATCAAATACGATTAATTTCGATCCGCGCTCCTTACCAATGAGTATGTGTTGCATACCGACGGGGTGCGCTTCGGCAGGGTTGGAACCAATAAACAACACCGATTTAGCATTATGCATATCGTTAAAGCTATTAGTCATCGCACCGTAGCCCCATGTGTTCGCCACACCGGCTACTGTTGTTGAGTGGCATATCCTCGCTGAATGGTCGGTATTGTTAGTCCCCCATAACGAGGCTAACTTTCGATAAAAATAAGCTTGTTCATTGCTAAATTTAGCGGAGCCAATCCACATAATGCCATCGGGACCCTGCTCCTCTCTCACCTTTAACATCTTATCGCCGATATCATTCAGCGCCTCATCCCAGCTCATTCGCTGCCATTTACCAGCAACTAATTTCATCGGGTATTTGACGCGTTTATCACCGCTGCCATGATCGCGCAGTGCCGCGCCTTTTGCGCAGTGTCCACCAGCGTTGAATGGGTGATCGAAAGCAGGCTCTTGTTTCGTCCACACCCCTTGCTGTACTTCGGCATAAACACCACAGCCATGAGAGCAGTGTGAACATATTGTGCGTTTAACTGTTTTCGGCGCACTAATATCGACGGCTGTTTCTTCCGCCTTGACCTTGCCGATTGCTAGACCAGAGAAAATACTTGCAGCAGATATACCACCCGCAGTCATCCCTGCCCCTTTAATGAAATGCCGACGATTAAGCCCTAATACAGACTTTTTAACCGCAGATTGATCACCTATTTTTTTGAGCTGCATAATATTTTCTCAGCGCTTGAGTGTCTGGTAATAGTTTTTTACATGCTCAGTATCATCTGACTGAGATAACTTTTTCGGCTCTTGCCTCGCTGCAGCCGAATTTGCTGGTAGCTCTGCTGCGGCACCAGCTGCAGCTGCGGCGCCACCTATCAGTAACGACGACTTTAAGAAACCTCTTCGGCTTTTTTTAAGCGTTTGCTCTTTCGACATATTGTCACCTTTATCAAAGGATTTTCAGCGATACTCATTAATATTTTTTTAATACTGATAATAATTTAGACACTCTATGGTGCTTTACCTACTTATTTTTTAATCCAAAATAGTATATCGACTCGACTTCTAAGAACTTTACTAATAAATTGGCAAACGCACGATAAAATAATGACTGGCTGTTGCGGGATAAATCGCTGCAAAAGCGTTGCACCCATGAGTGTATATAACCATCCATAATCATTTTTGCCGATTCATTATCCTGTACGGAGATCAAGTACTGCATCACGTTTAACAAATAGCCCAAATGATCTTCTGGCTCACTTTCTTGCTCCGGTGTAGCAACACCGATAGATAATAATGCTGTTCGCAAGCCGACCAGTGCCTGGGAAAACATCGTGCCGTTTACATACCAAGAAGCATAGGGCGTTAAAACACCACCGGACATACCCACAAACAAACGGTGAAACTCCTCTGATTCTGACTCTACATCAGCCATTTTTGCCGCCTTTGCCAGCTGTTCCCAACTATTCTTCAGTGGGGACTCACTGACATCTGTCGCCAACGCTGCCAACCAGTCAAATTGCTGCCGGGTCATTGGCGTCCTTAATCCGGCGGCCAATATGGCATAAATATCAGCACGCGCTAACTGCTCATCCGCAACCATTGCCAAACACCTCCTTCATCATTAGTTATAATTTTAATTGGTCCAGGGGGTTTTCAATCAACTCAGGATAGATATCCCTCACTTTACAGTCGCCGCACATTCTGAGCCGCTGCAACGCGTCGCCGGTAAAAAAACTATTATTGGCCAATGCCTTTTCCATTTTTGATATCACAGATTCTGTGGCAAAGGGTTTGTCACAGCGAATACAGTGAATTGGGGCCTCTTGTTTCAGTACAATAGTCTGCTGACGCAGGGCGGATGCGGGCTGAAATCGAGGATCAAGAGTTAACACATGCTCTGGGCAATTTTTCTCGCATAAACCACACTGGATGCAATCCGCCTCTGTAAACAGTAGTTGAGGAGCCTGTGGATTTGCCGCCATTGCCCCTGTTGGGCAGACCGTCACGCAGGCATGGCATAGCGTGCAGTTATCCCCATCACAAAGTACCTGGCCAAAGGGCTGACCCTGACTAAATGACACTATCTCGCCGACCTCGACTTCAAGTTGTTTTAATGATGTATTAATCAAGTGTCGTTTGGCCAAGTCTTGCATTAACAGCGGCTGATAGATCGTATGGGGGACAACTAAGAGCTGCGCATCTTGAACCAGGGAGACACGTTCCCTAGGCTGACCTATCGCCGAAAGCAGTGTTTGACAGGTGTTTAGCTGCTCTGTCAACACGCCCCGGCTGGCCTGAGGAAGCTCTTCATCAACAATAACAATCTGCCGATAACCGCTGGCAAGTGCCGCCAGCCAACTATCGAGGCCAATACTAACAACCTCTTCAATATATTGAATAACAACGGGTTGCGAGGGGGCAAATGCTGCCAAATCGGGCTGCTCTGATGAAGAACAGGAGGTGATTACCAAAACTGGGGGCTCGACAACAGTGCCATCCTCATCACAACAGCCTTCAAGACTTTGCCCCCACTGACCCCGCAACATATGACCACTGGGGTATCCGAAGCTGATAGCCCCCGTCGGACACTGGGACGTACAGGCTCCCTGACCGTGGCACAGATACGGGTCGGTAACGACTTGCTGGTCAACAACCCCTATCGCATCGGCAGCACAAGCGTCTAAGCAGCGTGTGCAGCCTATACTGCCCGCTTTTTGGTAACCACAAAGCTCTTCGTTGACGCGGAAATACAGTGGTTTAGAAAAAACACCTTCCTGTTCAGCAACAGTCTCAGATAACGCAGTAATTGCCTCATCGGCAATTTTCCCCTGCTCATTGGCAGGCAAGTAATGATAGCCCGGAGGCAACAACTCAACGCCTTCAAAAACTGAGTTTCGGCCAGTATCAACCACGATGTCAAAACTCGTTGCAGCCGCTGATACAGAGATCTGAGCAAAGTTCATCATACCTTCTGGGGTATTTACCTCGGCGACAAATTCACCGAGATAACCCGTCAAACGGGTTAACTCAAGACGAAAGACTTTGTGTTGCTGCAGGATTTTATCTGCACCCTCTATATACTCTTCATCATCGCAACTAATTTTGTCAGTCACCAAGATAGTTGGAGGCCTGATCAGAGCGTCGGCAATATAGGCACAGCTATCCTCTGCACCGATGACTAAGACACTGCCGGCCGAATGATAGTCAACCTGCGGTGCCACAAGGTTCAGCGGGGGCTGTAACTCAACTATGATCTGATGACTCTCCATCGGTAAACTCCCTGTCATTATTATTTTTTTTCTTCGTTTGGGCGACGTGATCTACGTCTGCGATAGCTTGCTCTCCACCGTTTTTCTTTTCGTCATCTTCAATCTCGCTGAGAAACTCCTCGCTCTTTTTGTTGACCCAGCTTTTCATCTGAGCGACAAATTCTGGCGAAATTTTCGGCATAACAGAGAAGTCATCATCATAATCGTCAAGTCTATCACGCTGCTGAAAACAGGAAGCCCGAAACAGTTTTTTCATCGCGGCCTGTTTCAGCTCATTATCACAGTCCGTTTTCAAGTAGCTGGATAATTGCTGCTCGGACTCACTGTCAGCAATACGCTGTAAATGCTGCTCTGTCGAAACTGTCTCATCAACAGGTTCAACAGGCTCAACAAACTCCGCAGCAACCGCCTCACCCTCTGCTGCAGAGGGTTCAACAACCCCCTCGTCAACAAATGCATCATCCTGGTGTGACGCTAACTTTTTTTTGGACCAACGGCTAAGTCTACTTGTCATTCATCATGCGCTCTTTGTTGCTGTTTTTTCCACGCTCGCGATTAAAACGACTTTTTTTCTTCTTCGGCATTTCACCCTCGCCTTCAATCTCGAGATAATCTTCCAGCCAGGCAATCATCGGCGCAGGCATGGGAATATCCAGCATTAAATGATCTTCAACATCAAGGTAATCCGCCGCAAATGTTTGCGTCACACTGGCGCCAACAACCTGCATTAATTCATTACTACGTTGCTGGCATAACAAAAATAAGCGAGGTTGTTCCGACCTTAAGTTGAATCGGTAGTCTAGACGTTCGGTAATCATTAAATACACTGCCAACGAGTTTTCTGTCCCCCGCTCTAACAGCCGCAACTCTTCTACATACCACTGCTTTTGGCGCCACTGCTTGATATCGACCCAGCGAAAGACCAAGTCAATTTCCAGGGGCCAACAACTCATCGTTTTGCTCGGGTAATTAATGCCGCTGTTTATACGCTTCGATTTTTCAGTCATGATAATAAATATAGACTAATATTAGAGAGTTACTGCATTTGCCAGCGAATTAACCACGCCGGCAGCCAACCAACGATGAAACACTGAAAGATACCCGCTATGAAGACCCTGGAAATCAATCAAAAATATCGCTGCCTACTAAAGGAAACGACGGTTATTGATGAAAGAGGGGAGCTACGACAGCTGTCCGTTGCCGGCGAAAACCCGCTGACGATTTATCTCAATAAACGAGAAATAGTCACGATTATGACGCTGGGAAGCCAAGCCATCCCCTTGGTTCTTGGCTACTTACGTAATCAGCAATTTATCCGCCAATACAGCGATGTCATCAGCCTTCAAATTGACTGGGAAGTGAACGCCGCCGTTGTTAACACTCGCAATGAAGCCGATAACATTGCAGAAAAGCTGAATAGCCGAACCGTTACTTCTGGTTGTGGACAAGGCACTATTTACGGTAATTTACTCGAGCAAATCGAAGGCGTTCAATTCCCCGAGATGACAATTAGTCAATCGGAGATATACCAACTCAGTCAGCTTTTAAGCCGGGTAAATACCACCTATCGCTCAGCCGGTGCGGTTCACGGCTGCGCCATATGCTCACGCAACGAGATCATTGCCTTTAACGAAGATGTCGGCCGCCACAACGCCGTCGACACCCTGGCCGGTTTAATGTGGATAGACGATATCAGCTGTGATGAAAAGATTTTCTATACCACTGGCAGGCTGACTTCTGAGATGGTGATGAAGGTCGCTCAAATCGGCATCCCCATTTTGCTGTCACGCTCTGGCGTCACAGAAATGGGTTTATCACTGGCACAAAAACTTAATATCACTCTGATTGCGAGAGCAAAAGGGCGACACTTTCTCATCTTTAACGGCAAAGAACGAGTCGTACTGGATTTAATCGATCAAGATGCCAGCATCAATCATACCTCTGCATAAGCGGCTACATAGTAGATTATAAATGCTGCGATAGCCTCTGTATCATTCAAGTCCAGCGCCATTACCGTCGCTGGTTTTTCATCACAATTGCTATCGGCAGCCAATGCTAATACCGCGCTGTCGCCGCTGCAAATCAATGGCTTTTCACAGCTTTCTCGATGCAACTCTAATTTTGCAAAAGGCTCTTTTTTAAACCCTTCAACCATTATTAAGTCAATGTTAGCGCAATCAATAAACGTCAAGAGCTCGGCAAGCTCTCGATCTTTTTCCTCTAGATTCTCGACCATCAGTGCCACCCGCCGTGCCGAGGAAAGCAATACCTGCTGGGCGCCAGCTTGGCGAATGTTGTAACTGTCTTTTCCTGGCTTATCAACATCAAAGAGATGGTGGGCGTGCTTTATCACCGCTACATTTAAGCCACCCTGACGCAACAACGGTAACAATTTAGTTAATAGGGTCGTCTTGCCAGTACCACTAAAGGCAGCAACACCCAAAATTGCCGTACGACACACCGCAGCATCAACCGGCACCCGGCCCCGCAATAACTGATAATTCAACGCTTTTGCTTTTTTCGCCACCAACGCAGCCTCAAATTCCTGTAAATTTTCTGCCGTGTTGATATTCGCCGTGAAATACTTATCTATCTCAACCGATGAGTTTTTATGTTGAAAATACCATTTTACAATCTTTCTATCGCCATCCTCTAATGCCTGTAACAAACTATCGAGTAACGTAGTTTTTATCAACGCCAATACTGGAAATTTGAACTGACTATCGCGAGCGAAAATAATATCACTTTCACTATTATCCCGTTCATTGATCAACTGCTTTATACACTGCCGATTAATCCTCGGGGCATCACAGGGAACAATCAACGTCCACGGTTTCTCTGAGTAGTGTAAAGCAGTGGCAATACCCATTAATGGGCCATGAAAACCTTGCTTTAGATCTGAATAAACCGGAAAACCAAAGCGGCTATATGCTTGCTGATTCCTATTGGCGATAAAATACAGAGACGAATAGTCCACCGCCAACTCTGCCAGCAGATATTCTACCAATGGCTTGCCAGCCAACGTCAGCAAGCCCTTATCATTGCCGCCCAACCGACTGGACTCGCCCCCCGCCAGAATAGCCACCGCAATATCACCCATAGGTCTGCGCCTCAACACTGGTAGGTAATTCGTAAAGGCTGCCATTCTTAATGGTAATTTCTCGACTGTTGCCAAACGTCACCGCATCCGCTTGATGGGAACAACTAATAATACAGCAGCCATCATCAACCATCTGCTGCAGCAAGCCATTGATCATTCCTAGCTTTTGCTGATCAAGATGCACCAGTGTTTCATCAAGCAACAAAAACAGCGGTTTCTTCAACCAGGCCCTCGCTAAGGCTAACCGTTGTTGCTGGCCTGCCGAGAGTTTTTTTACATGCCAGTGCTGTATATCATCCAAAGAAAATAATGACAGAGCTTGTTTTAATGCTACCGGGTGACTACTTCTGCTAAACAGCTTCAGATTTTTTATAACGGACATATCAAACAAGTAGGGGGTTGGGTGAAGATATACTATCCGCTCTTGTCGTTGTTTAGCGCTCAATACATTGCCCTGCTGATCTTTCAAATTTAGTCGGCCAGAGGATGGGCTTAATAAACCCGCCAACAGACGCATCAGCGTTGTTTTTCCGCTACCGTTCTCCCCCTTAAGCCATACAATCTCACCACTGCTAAAAACGCAATGGTTGACATTGATCAGTTGCTTGCTGTCATAGCCAAATTGAATGCCATCTAACTTAAGCTCTGCCTTCATAATGCCCTCCAGGTCTCTGACCATCTAATGATGACATCACGAAATTCAAGCATAGGGCCATGGTCAGCATGACGATACCTAACGCGACACCTTGGGCGAAGTTTCCTTTGGCTGTTTCCAATGCGATGGCCGTGGGAATATTGCGTGTAACATAGAGAATATTCCCTCCGACCATCATTGAGCACCCGACCTCCGTAATAATTCTAGCCAATGCGGTCACCAAGGCCGTTACTAAACTTAGTCGGCACTCCCAAGCCATTAACAACAACCGGCTCCAGCGCCCCATACCTAGTGTGATAGCGGTCTCCATTGCCTTGTTTTGCAAACTAAAAAAGCCACTAAATGCCAGCGTCACCAGAATCGGAAATGCCAACAACACCTGAGCTATAATCATCGCCTTGGTGGTAAACAGTAACTCTAAATGCCCAAAGAAGCCCTGACGCGACAATGCCAAGTACAATATCAACCCTATAACCACTGTCGGAAAAGACTGTAGCGTCCGCATCACTAACAGCATTGTTTTGCGGGGAAAGCCCCTCGCCCACACCATGGTGTAAGCCAGAAAAATAGCGGGGACTAAGGCAATCAGCAAGGCGGTTAACGATACCTTTAATGAAACCGCGACTATTCCCCATAGTTCACTATCGGCTTGCAATAGTAACCCCAATGCAGAGACCAGTAACTGGTCGTAATCATTACTCACAATGCATCCGTTGCTGTTTATTCGCTGGGCAGAATAGCCACAATCCATCGGCAGAGAATTGCCCAATCTTTTTTTGCACCGTGTCAGATAGCAGCCATTGCGAGAAGGTCTCGGCCGCCTCAAAATTGAGGTGAGAATATCCCTCTGGATTAAGCATTAAAATCCTATACGGATTATACAGCGATGTTCCCGCGGCGGAAAAAGCTTGTAAATTATCTAGTTGGTGACGATGGGCCAGCCAACTACCTCTGTCGGTCAAGGTATATGCCGATAACTCATTCGCCATACGAAGCGAGGCCGACATCCCTTGGCCAGCGGATAAATACCCCGACCAATCTGGCGTTATCATTATCTTTCGCCATAACGACACCTCTTTCATATGCGTACCAGAGTTATCGCCACGAGAGATAAACATTTGCTTGCTGTTGGCTATTTGGCTGAGGGCTTTATCGATCGATGTTATCGCCATAATATTAGCCTGGTCACCAATAGGCCCAACGAGCAAGAAGCGATTATGCATTAACGGATAAGCTGTAATAACCACACCATCATCAATCAATTTTTGTTCAGCCGAGGGCGAGTGGGTAATCAATAGGTCTGCATCACCCCGGCGACCGATGGCCAACGCCTGTCCCGTGCCAACAGCCAGTACCTCAACTTGAATACCTGTCTGACGCTGAAAATCCGGTAATAAATGACTGAGTAGCTCTGATGACTCCACACTGGTTGTGGTTGCCAGGCGCAATACTGTGCCTTGTGTTGCCGTTTCCAACGCAACACTCACTTGGGCCAACAGGCCTGTGAACATTAAAAAGGCGGTAATCAGCAGCCGCAGGCGCCTGTACATAACGTGTCCAATAATCGATTATTTTTAGTTATAACAGCGTAGTTAATCATACCCTGATAGGCAAACCGATAATGAAAAAATAGATTGTTGAAACAATACCTTGTAACCAAATCCCGTCTCAGCGCAACACCTTTGCCGTCGCCGTCAAAGTACCACCTCTTGATAAGATTCAAGCGGTACAGCATCGAAACACCGCAGCAGTCTGGGCTGATAATCATTTGATGAGGGGCCGATGACTGTGATCGCGGCGGTGAATGCCTCGCTGGGAAATATCAACCAGCTCTGCTGCCATTGATGCTCGGGTTTCTGAGCCGTAACAGCCGCCATGTCAACATTACAATTAACGTGCTGGTTTTCTGACTCCGCTATGGTGAATGAAATACTATCCAGTCCCATCGACAAGCCCTGTCCACAGGCTTTGACATAGGATTCTTTTAATGTCCATAAATCAAAAAAACGACGACGTTGAAGCGGTTCCGGCAAACGGAACAATGCCGCCTGCTCTTGTGGAGAAAAATATTTCTCGGCGATGGCCTGCAGGCTATTTTTACGTGCCAACCACTCGACATCACAACCAACGGCTTGCCCCACCGTCACCGCACAGACAATCATGCCGGCGGTATGGCTAACATTAAAAGATAGCCGACGCCCTAGGTAATAAGCAGGGTAATCGATATGGGGCTTGCCCTCTGCTGTACTGGAAAAACACCAGCCTTCCTCAGGGGTTTGCTCATATTGACTTAACACGTAGCGGACTAAAACCCGTGTAATCAGGCCATCGTGCTGTTGTCGCTGGTTGTGATACCCCTTAATGCGCTGCTCTTCATCGGCACTGACAATAGTCCAATAGCGCTGCAATAATGCTTGACTGATTATCGACTCTGGCTTTACCCACCACAAATGAATATCGTTTGCTGTCAAACTGAGCAATGTTTCGCGTCCTATAATCGTCCAAATATGGCACTCTTAATTTCACTACCGCCTCATCGCAAGAGTAATCCGTTAGCACGCCACCCTCACGAATAACAGACTATATCAACGGACCACCACATTACAAAGACCTCTATTGCCAGGCCACGGGTAAAAGATTGTTTATCGGTTTGATTTACTCGGCGTATACCCTGGATAAAAGCGCATAGATATTGAAATCGCCGGCCTGACAGGTAATATCGACACACTATTTTTCGCTGTGAATATAATGACAAACACTCTGCTTATATACGCATCCTGTGATGGACATACCAAAGCCATAGCCGCATTCGTTGAGCGAATTTTTTCTCAGCAAGATACGTCCTGCCAGTGTGTCAGCCTGACAGCAATAGACGACATAAACCTCACTGATTTTAACTGTATTATACTCGGCGCCAGCATTCGCTATGGCACCCATGGCAAGGCCGTCGAGCAATTTGTTCGGCGAAATTTAAATCTGTTAAACAAGACCAAATCCGTGTTTTTTTCTGTCAATCTGGTCGCCAGAAAAGCCAACAAAAATACCATTGAAAGCAACCCTTACGCGAGAAAGTTACTACAACAAAGCGGCTGGCAACCACTACTTGCCAATGTCTTTGCCGGCAAACTCAATTATCCCGACTGTGGTTTTTTTGACCGTCACTTCATTCGCCTAATCATGAAGTTAACCGGTGGCCCCACTGACCCAAATAGCACTACCGACTTCACTGACTGGCAGGCTGTCGATAATTTCGCCCGAGATGTCATAGAGCTCGTAACACAAGAAAACACACGCTGACATCAAATCCGGACCAATGAGCTCTCTCAACGGCAAGGTGGTTCGTCAGCACAGCTAACCCAGGGCTTTGTTCGGCTGGCCTTGAGCCTGCCCGACGACTGTAAAACCCGTGTTCAATGACAACTTATCGCCAATCGCCACCGAAATGTCCCCCAAATACAAATTTCAGGCATAAAAAAACCGCCCTAAGGCGGTTTCTTCATCAAGCTACAAGCATTGTAAGCCGTGGCTTGAAGTATTGGTGGAGCCTAGCGGGATCGAACCGCTGACCTCAACACTGCCAGTGTTGCGCTCTCCCAGCTGAGCTAAGGCCCCATAAGCAAGAATGTTTCCCTTTGCTTGGTGCGGCATTTTAGGGATTTGGCAGCCAGAGTCAACCACTTTTTTAGTAGTTGTTGAAAAAGAAGCTAAACAATTGTCTTTTGGTCAAAAAACACTCACCCGACAAGTATCAAATAACACAAAACAGCGAGTCTGGCGGTAGCAGGTACTCACCGTGAAAAGCCGATGCTGGCAACAAATAACTGGCCTCCATTCTGTTCCGTGATGCTTATCGTTAATTTGTATAACAGCCCGCTAAGTATGCTTCTATTCTTGTTACACAAAGAACGATTTACTCTCTTAAATCGTCGTAAAAAATACGCTGGTAGGCTATTACTATGCTTAAACTCCAAGACAGTTGCCGCGATTTCGAGATCGAATTCGAGCAGTGCATCAACCTCTCAAACCAACCCAATGCCGACTGGCAAATAAGCCATATCAGCAAGCACAACAGTACCGATAAACGTGAACACACCTTGGCGCTATCGCTCTACAACAGCGAGAGGGAGTCTTACAGCCAAAATTTATTGAGTCAAACACCTCAGTTATTCGTGCTCTGCCACCGACAGCGCAATGACTGCCGTGCCCAGCTGATCACCGCCGACAAGGCAACAGCAGCGCAATTTATGGACGGCAAACACACGCTACTCAGCCACCCAATGCCCGTCAGTATTCAGCACTGGATAGGCTGCTTTCTGCAGGAGTGTCCGCAGACAATTATGGCTAATGGCAACGAGGGTTTTAGCCAATGAGGTTCTTCGCTAGGATTATCGCCCGATTATCAGCTATGCGCTTCGGCGCCAACACAAAACATTGCCCACCTTCGTTACAGAATGAGCAACCCCTCTGCACCGACAATGACACCAGTAATCGACACAACAAGATTATTTTTCGCGCCACTGTTGAACAAAGCGCAGACGGGGAAGCCCGGCTGAATTCAGGCAAATTGCAAGCCGACCTCGAATGCATCCCCAACCACCAATTCAGCGATACTGAATTAATGCAGCGCAGCGAGCGTATCGTCAGCGATCTCATCAAGCAGCTGCAGCGCAACAGTCACTAAACAAGACTTTTCACCACCCGTGCGGGTGCCCCTACGCAGAGGGTATTGGCTGGCAAATCGCCGAGCACCACGCTCCCTGCCCCCACGACCACGCCGCTGCCAATAGTCACGCCTGCAGTGACAGTGACATTGGCCGCCAGCCATACATCATCGCCAATAGTAATCGCCTTTGCCTGCTCAATACCACTTCGACGCTGCTCGGCCGATAACGGATGATTAACCGTGGTAATAACCACATTGGGGCCGAACATGCAGTGCTGACCGACAACCACCTTGGCGGCGTCGAGAATAGTGCAATGGTGGTTGGCGAAGAAGTGCTTGCCGAGGTGTATATTAAAGCCGTAGTCGCAGTGAAATGGCGGCTCTATATCGGCTCGGGATTCCACCTGCAGCAACTGTTGGATTATCGCCTTGCGCTCACTGTTAGCCTCCGGGGATAACTGACCAAAGCGATGGCACTGGTGCTTGGCCTGTAAACGCAGTTTTTGCAGCTTTTTATCATTCGGGTTATACCACTCACCGGATAGCATTTTCTGTTTCTCAGTGGCCATGATGTCCTCTCCTGTGTCTCGATTAGGCCCTGACAGCCACCCATAAAAAAAGCGAGACTATCACTAGCCTCGCTTTGATCATAAACAATTTACGTTGAGTAAATCACTTATTCCATGCCAAAGACCCGGTTTTCTTGCTCCAGCACACGAATAAACGTCGTCCGTTTAGACAGCTCTTTCAAACGGGAGGCACCAACATAGGTGCAGGTAGAACGGACACCGCCGAGAATGTCGCTGACAGTATTATTCACCGGGCCGCGGTAGGCGACTTCAACCGTCTTACCCTCTGAGGCACGATAGCCGGCAACACCACCGGAGTGCTTATCCATTGCCGTGGTGGAAGACATGCCGTAAAACTGCTTGTACTGTTTACCGTCACGCTCTACAACCTGGCCGCCAGACTCGTCATGGCCGGCCAACATACCGCCGAGCATAACAAAATCTGCACCGCCGCCAAACGCCTTTGAGACATCACCAGCCATTGAACAGCCACCGTCACCGACAACTAAGCCACCGACACCGTGGGCGGCATCGGCACACTCAATAATGGCCGATAACTGGGGGTAACCGACGCCTGTCTTAACCCGAGTGGTACAGACAGAGCCGGGGCCAATACCCACCTTTACAATGTCGGCACCGGATAGAATCAATTCTTCAGTCATTTCACCTGTCACCACATTACCGGCGACAATAGTCTTGGTAGGATATTTGGCGCGCATCTTACGCAGGAAACCGACAAAATGCTCCGAATAGCCGTTGGCTACATCGATACAGATAAACTTCAGCTCTGGGTGACGGGCAAAAATCTCTTCTGCCTTACTGAAGTCTGCCTCGCCGGTACCGGTAGACACCATGACCCGCTCAACAATATCTTCATCCTGTGACTTGATGAAGTCACTCCACTCATCAACAGTGTAGTGTTTGTGAACAGCGGTTAAAATTTTGTGCTTAGCCAGAGCGGCAGCCATTTCGAAGGTGCCCACGGTATCCATATTGGCAGCAATAATTGGGACGCCTGTCCACTCTTGGCCGCTGTTAACCATGGTAAAGGTACGTTCAACACTGACTTGTGAACGACTTTTTAGCTTTGAACGCTTGGGGCGAATAAGAACATCTTTAAAGCCCAATTTGATCTCTGTTTCGACGTGCATAGAACCAATCTCTAATTTACTGTGCGAATTAAATTACTATAGACGGTACAAGCATCTTTGGTCTAAGTCAGAACAGATATGGCTGACGCAGTGGGCCCATACGGGCGAATTATGAGGCTTCACCACTGAATTCTCAAGAAAAACTGTCCAAATCGTCAGAAAAATACATTCCTTCCTGCCAAAGCGTTTAAAAACAACAACCTAAAATAAGCGAACAACCGCTCTAGTCAAAAATTATAGAGGATGGAAATGATGGTTTTTCTATCGTATTGATTGACAGAGGGTAATACATCACGGGTGAACTTGACGTCATAACTCAACTTCAATGCCAGCACGGTGGTCAAATCCATGGTTAATGAGGTAATCGAACGGTTGATCACGTTTTCCTCACCAGCCTCTGTGCTCAGCTGTTGCTGAAAACTCGCGGTATCAGACAAAGCCCAATTATAATCAGCGGCCAGTCTGACCATCGCCTCGCTGACATCATTGCCCAACTCAGGCTGCCAGGCGTGATTACCATCATCATCTTTAAAATCTTTATCGTAAGCAGAGTAGCGATAACCAGGACCGGCATCGAGATCGAGTGTCATCTTTTCACTGAAATTAATACGCTGACTATAACCTGCCGTCACCGTCGCTTGATACTCCCAACCGCTGAAACGATCATCATCGTATTCGAAGCGAGCAAAAATCGACTGTCGCTCATTGAATTTGTAATTACTCTGCCAAAAAGTATTGTATTGCTCGGCACTGCGAACATCATCGTCAGAATTGTTGTAAGCACTGGCCTCAAAGGCGTGACGCCAGTGCTCTAAGTCACCATCCAGAGTCACCTTGGCGTTGAGCGTCGAACTCACCGTATTACCAGAGGTATTGATATAGCCAAGCTCGGCACTGCCCTGCCACTGATCTATCTCCTCAGTGGCCTCGCCCTGAGCCCAGGCCGATGCTGTAAATAACGCCGCCACACAGACTGTTAATCTCATCACTGACTCCCCGTCATAATTCTACGACGCCAAACCGATATGGTTTGGCGTCTAACATCAGAGTATCTAAGCACTTTTCTCAAAGTGAACATCGACCTGAGGAAAGGGAATAGAAATGCCTGCAGCATCCAGCGCCAGTTTAACTTTTTCAGTTTGATCGAAGTAGGATGGCCAGTAGTTTTCCTTTTTAACCCAGGAGCGCATCACAAAATTGACCGAGGAATCGGCCAGCTCTTTCACCGCAATCGTGACCTCTTCGCCCTCTAGTACGTTGTCATCAGAGGCGACTATATCCGCCAGTATTTTCTTTACTTGTGCTAAGTCGGCATCGTAAGCAACGCCAACAAGCAAGTCCACACGGCGAATAGGCTTGGCCGAGTAATTGACAATCGGGCCCGATAACACCGATGTATTAGGCACCGTCACCTGTTTGTTATCCGGTGTAACGATGACCGTTGAAAACATAGTCACGCTTTCAACGGTACCCGCTGCACCGCCAGCATCGACAAAATCGCCAACCTTCAAAGGCCTAAACATCACCAACAATACACCGGAGGCGAAGTTCGATAGCGAGCCCTGCAGCGCCAAACCCACGGCCAAACCAGCGGCACCAAGTACGGCCACCAGCGAAGCGGTCTGCACACCGAGCTGGCTGAGCACGATAACCAAGACCAAACCAACCACCAGGCCATGAATAATATTACCGACAAAGGCGCTGACCGTTTTCTCAATACCTTTTTTCTCCATCGCCCGGTTAACAAATCCGGTGACCATGCGGGCAACCATCATAC
The DNA here is from genome assembly GCF_923077115.1 of Sinobacterium norvegicum. Taxonomy (NCBI): domain Bacteria; kingdom Pseudomonadati; phylum Pseudomonadota; class Gammaproteobacteria; order Cellvibrionales; family Spongiibacteraceae; genus Sinobacterium; species Sinobacterium norvegicum. The sequence goes on along the minus strand of NZ_CAKLPX010000003.1, from coordinate 496,431 downwards.
CGACAAGATAAATAAGAATGGCCGAGCCAAGCTGTATAGCAATATTAATGGCCTGGTCCTCATAACCTGACATGTCGAAATTTTCCATAGCACTACTCCCTGTTATTTTTAAATAAACTACTGCTAACATAGTCCTCCGTAGTCAATATGGCAATCCCTTGATTAGCCAAGACAAAATTTACTTGCAGCGAATCGTCAGCCATAAAAAAAGCCGCTGTGGTAGCGGCTTAGTCTCTGCGAGAGTGTGAATTAAAATATTGCGGGGCGCATTATTTCGCCCGCAGATAAAAACACTGGTGTATTTTTTTGTTGCGCACAAAATCTGGGTCGAGGGTCTTATGACTGACATCCTCGACACTGTATTTTTCCACCAGTATGGGATCGATTTTAAAGCCGCGATAATTATTCGAAAATATCAGCAGACCACCGGGTTTTAGCAGTGCCATGGTATCTTCTACCAGCGACACCTGATCACGCTGAATGTCTAAGGTGCCATCCATCCGCTTAGAGTTTGAAAACGTCGGCGGGTCCAACAGAATCAAATCATAACTCTCGTGGCTGTGTTTAATCCAGCTGATGCAGTCCTGCTGAATCAGGTGATGATTGTCTCGTACACCGGTGCCGGTGGTGAAGTTATTATATTTAAAGTTGCGCTTGGCCCAATCGAGGTAGGTCGCCGACATATCGACACTGGTAGTCGATAGCGCGCCACCTTTTGCCGCATGAACCGAGGCTGTGCCGGTATAACAAAACAGGTTCAAGAAGTGTTTATTCTTGGCCTGACTGGCAATAAATTGACGTACCGGACGGTGATCCAAGAACAAACCGGTATCGAGGTAATCGGTGAGGTTAATCTCTAGCTCAACCTGTCCCTCTTTCACCGTGAAGTATTCACCACTGCCCTCTTTGCGCTCGTACTGCTGTTTACCCTTTTGGCGCTGACGCTGCTTCACATTGATTTGGCTTTGGTTGATCTTCAATACCTGTGCCGTCGCATCAATAGTATCGAGCAGGCGGCGCTGGGCACTGTTCTCATCGATCGAAGCCGGTGGCTTATACTCGCTGATCTGCACCTTGTCGCCATAAATATCGACAGCGACAGCATACTCTGGCATATCGGCATCGTATAAACGATAACATTCGATGTTCTCACGCTTGATCCAATTGGCTAATTTTTTCTGGTTTTTCTTCAGTCGATTAGCAAACATCAACGCATTAGCCGATAACACCACAGTGCTATCGGCCTCAGTATCATGTTTCGCCTTGCCCGCGGCGGGCTCGGCGTTCCGGTCGCCGACAAAGTTACTCTCGATAATATCGAAGCAGAGTATCTGCGCTTCCAATGGACCGTTGAAAACCTTGTATTTCTTACGAGCCTTAAGCCCCATCCTCTTGCCGAGTTCAGGGTTGGAAGTAATCACCACCGATTTCCAGCCCTCAAACTCAGATTTCAACCGGCTGCCCAGCTGACGATACAGCGGAATAAGGTCGGTGACCTCGCCAATACGCTCACCGTAGGGTGGGTTACAGGCAACCAGGCCACTGGTTATTTCCATGTGTGTCGGCTGACTCAGGCGCTCGACCGACTTGGCCGAGACTCTGACATGCTTGGCCAGCCCGGCGCTGACAATATTTTGCTCGGCGCGCTGTACCATGTTGATGGCGGCGTCGTAGCCGCGGATTTCCGGCAAACCCTCTGCCACACCCTTGGCCGCTCGCAGCTGAGCATCATCAACCACCTGCTGCCAGACGTCGGCATCGTGACCACGCCATTTATCGAGACCACAACTCTCTCTGTTCAGGCCTGGAGCGATGTCCGCCGCCATCATCGCGCCCTCGATTAACAGCGTGCCGGAACCACACATCGGATCGATTAACGCGCCGCCCTGCTTGGCAATTTCAGGCCAGCCCCCGCGCATCAGAACTGCCGCCGCCAAGTTTTCACGCATCGGCGCAATACCCGTCTGCAGACGATAACCACGACGGTGCAGTGGACCACCGGAGATATCAAGAGCAATACTGACATAGCCTTTTGCCATTCTGGCCTGAATACGAATCTCTGGGTCACGCTTATCGACATCCGGGCGTACACCGTAACTATCACGAAAATAATCGACGATCGCATCTTTAATCTTCAAGGCACCGAATTGTGAGTTATTGATCATTCGGTTGGTGCCGGAAAAATCCACCGCAAAGCTTTGGTTAGCATTGAAATGCTGACCCCACGCGATATTGCGGGCGCAGTTGTACAGCGCCTCAACCTCGGTAAGCTCTACGCGCGCCAGCGGCAACTGGATACGACTGGCTAAACGTGACCACATCCACACCCGATAAAGCTGAGCTAAATCACCCTCTGCCTTAACACCGGCCCCACTGGTCGCTGCCTTGTCGGCGCCAAGGGCCAATACTTCATCACGCAGTAACTCTTCTAGACCGCGTGGACAGCTAATAAAATACTCGATTGATTCGCTCATTGAACTCTCAAATGATAATGGCCAGTGCGCTGTTTACCGCCACTAGGTGACGCAGGCATGCCTATAAAAAAAAGATCTAAAATTGTTTTTGTATATTGCCCGAGCTTATACAACCCCGCAATAACGAGACTAAGCCATTGAAACAACACACGCCGTTAAACTTTATTACCACAAGCTATATCGGCAATAAAATCTATAATAATTTGTTTGTCGCAGCGCCCATAAAGCTATGGTGTACTTATCTTACTGCGATTTTAGCACTGCCCATACGATTCGCGCGACACGCTGTTGTTACGATGTGATGTTAATCCCCTCGAAAGCTGGTCCCGCAGGCACAACCTGCGTATGTTTCTGTGCCTCGCACTCCCGGGAATTTACCCTAGTAATAAGACTGAGGTTAGTAATGAGAAGACAAAAACGCGACATGAACGACCGCGCTCAACACCGAGGATACTTAGCCGGCGTGGCCGGAAAACCCAAGGATGGCTGCCCCCACGAGGATATTAACCTACGCCAAAATTGGCTCAATGGATGGCGAGAAGGCCGTTGTGATAACTGGGACGGCATGACCGGCGTCTCTGGCATCCAATCGGCAACACGACATTAATCAAGCCTCTCGCTTACATTCATTTTTCCCTATCGACAAAAACCCTGTTAGCTAACAGGGTTTTTTTTAAGACCCCAGAACGCGGATAGCCGCAACGCTGTCACGGATCAAATCGGGGCCTTTATAGATAAAGCCGCTGTAAACCTGCACAAGGTTGGCTCCGGCGTGAATCTTATCCACCGCGTGCTGACTATTTAAGATGCCGCCGACACCGATAATTGGCATCTCATCACCGACGACCTCACGCACCTTGGCAATCACCGCCGTCGACTTATCCGTCACCGGTGCACCGCTCAAGCCACCGGCTTCAGTATGCAGCGGACTACTGGCGACCGCCGTTTTATCAATAGTGGTGTTAGTCGCCACAATGCCGTCAATACCCGAGGCCTTGATCGCCCCAGCCACTTGAACAATATCGTCTTCACTCATGTCCGGGGCGATTTTAACCGCCACAGGAACATATTTTCCGTGCTGTTCCGCCAGTGATTTTTGCTCGGTTTTCAAGCCCGCCAACAGCTGTTCCAGCGGCTCACCAAACTGTAAGTCTCGTAAGCCCGGGGTGTTCGGCGACGATAGATTGACCACGATATAATCTGCATGCTGATACACCTTACGCATACAAATCAGGTAATCATCGAGAGCATTGTCATTCGGTGTGTCTTTGTTCTTACCGATATTAATACCGATAACACCCTTGAACGCCGTGTTTTTCACCTGTTCAACAAGGTGATCGACACCCTTATTATTAAAACCCATGCGGTTAATAATGGCCTGATGCTCTGGCAGGCGGAATAAGCGCGGCTGCGGGTTGCCCGGCTGTGCCAGCGGCGTGACGGTACCGAGTTCGACAAAGCCAAAACCCAGCGCGCCCATGGCCTCGATATAGTCACCGTTCTTATCCAGGCCTGCCGCTAGACCTACCGGATTAGGAAACTCCACCCCCATCACGGTCAATGGTTGCGGCTTGATTGGCGTTGCTACTAGGCGAAGAGCACCCACTTTATTCGCCAACGTCATTAGTTTCATCGATACATTATGCGATGTTTCAGGCTGCATCTGGAAAAGAATACTGCGGAACAAAGAATACATAGGGCTTCCTACTGGCGATTTCAGGTGATTTTTGACCATTCTCAACGGCAATAGCCGATTTTCCGGCGCATTATACGCGATTATCTGTTGAGCAGCGATGGCAATTATCAACCTTCTGCTACCGGCACCAGCCGGGGCCAGCAGGCATAAAAAAACGCCTATTACCGATGGCAACAGGCGTTTGCTTTTTTCACCAGCGGTTTATCAGGCCTCGGGCTGATGACTGGCAGATTGCGCCAAGTCTAACAACTCACGAATGGCGACCGAGTACATGGCAAATTCTTGATTGACCGTCGCGTGCAACTCCGTCATTGTCGACTGCCAGCGATCCACTTGACAGCGCTGTGTTTCAATCCAATCTGCCACCGCGGCATCCGCATCGGCACATTGTTCACCGCACTGGTTCATAATGCCGACAGTTATCGCCCGCATCTGCCACTCAACATCATCCAGCAACGCTTCCCTGGCCAAGGCCTGCCAATGATTCTCTGTGCTCAACGCCAATAAACGCTGAGTAAACCAGGGGAGATCCAACTGCTCGCCGGCGGCGAAATAAGTCTTGGCGACAGCTTCCAACGACATATCAGTATGCTGCGAAGCCTCTATTATGCCGAGGCAAGAGAACAACATGGGAGTCGCAGCCACATAGTTTGCCAATGGCTCCGGTACCCCCTGATCGATAAAGTATTGGGTCGAAATCCCCCAGACATCCTCGAGGTTGCCCTTGAGGTATTTATTGATATCGACAGACAGCAACTTGACCTTGTCAGCAAAGTTGGCCACCTCGACCTCGGGTTCGATAGTGCTGCGACGATTACGGATAAACCAGCGGCTGGCGCGGCGAATCATCGCCATAATCATATCCAACATGCGCATCTGTACTTCAGCATCAACCTGGTGATCCAAGGCTTCGATTTGCTGACGCACCTCGTCAACACGGAAGATATCCTTGGCGGTGATATAGGCACGGGCCACATCACAGGCATCGGCCGCCGTCGCATTCACCAACTTATGGTAATAGGTAATGCCCATGGTATTAACAATATCGTTGGCAACCTCGGTGGCGATGATTTCGCGACGCAGGCTGTGATTATACATATTGTCCTTAAACTGCTCCTGCAACCGGGCGGGAAAGGCAGTTTCAATACGCTGCGCCAAATACGGGTTATCCGGTATGTCAGAGGTTGCTAAATCAGCCTTAAGTATCGACTTACTGTATGAAATCAATACCGAGAGTTCTGGTCTGGTCAAGCCTTTAAGCTGCACCAAACGCTCCATTTGAGTCTCGTCATCGGGCAGGAATTCAAGCTCACGATCGAGTTGACCGGCGGCCTCCAGTTGATTGATGTAGCGGGCGTACTCGGCTGAACGCTGCACCGCTTGACGCTCGGCCAGACTCAATGCCTGCACCTGACGATAGTTATTTTTCAGCACCAAGTCACTGATTGAGTCGGTCATCTCCTCTAACAGATTAACGCGCTGCTTCTCCGTCATATCGCCGTTGGTCACGACCGAATTGAGTAGGATCTTAATATTAACCTCATGGTCTGAACAATCGACGCCACCGGCATTATCGATAAAGTCGGTATTGGCACGCCCCCCCTGCAGGGCGAATTCAACGCGGGCTAGCTGGGTAAAACCAAGGTTGCCGCCCTCTCCTATCACCTTGCAGCGCAGGTCTCTGCCGTCAACCCGGATCACATCGTTAGCCTTATCACCCACCTGCGCATGGGTCTCTGTGCTCGCCTTAGCGTAGGTGCCAATACCGCCATTCCATACCAGGTCGACCTCGGCTTTGAGCAACACGGTTAACAACTCGTTAGGTGTCAGTCGATCCTGGCTGATACCAAAGGCTGCTTTCATCTGTTCGCTGATTGGCACAAACTTAGCCTGACGCGAGAAGATACCGCCACCTTCAGAGATCAACGAGTCATCATAATCGCTCCAGCTCGAACGTGGCAGATCGAATAAACGCTGACGCTCGGCAAAACTAGCCGCCGCATTAGGCGTTGGATCGACAAAAATATGAAGGTGGTTAAAGGCCGCTTGCAACTGAATTTTCTCCGACAACAGCATGCCATTACCAAAGACATCGCCGGACATGTCGCCAATACCAACAACGCTGAACTCAGTGTTTTGAACATCGATGCCCATCTCTCGGAAGTGGCGCTGAACCGATACCCAGGCACCGCGGGCAGTAATACCCATTTTCTTGTGGTCATAGCCGATGCTGCCACCCGAGGCAAAGGCATCACCCAGCCAAAAATTATAACTGTGGGCAATTTCGTTAGCGATATCAGAGAATGTCGCCGTGCCCTTATCGGCGGCAACAACCAGATATATATCGTCTTCATCCTTACGAATGGTCTTTTCTGGCGGCACCACATCACCCGCGACAATATTATCGGTAATGTCGAGCAGGCCTTGAATAAACAAACGATAGCAGGCAATACCCTCTGCTTGAATATCTTCGCGACTACCGTTAATGGGGAGATTCTTAGCGACAAAGCCGCCCTTGGCTCCCACTGGCACAATGACAGCATTCTTCACCTGCTGTGCCTTCACCAGACCCAGCACCTCAGTGCGGAAGTCCTCATAGCGATCGGACCAGCGCAAGCCGCCACGGGCAACTTTACCACCACGCAGGTGGACACCCTCGACTCGGGGAGAGTACACAAATATCTCAAACTCTGGTCGTGGTGCCGGAATCTCAGGCACCGCCTGCGTATTTAATTTGAAAGAGAAATACGGTTTCGGCTCACCGTCGGCGGCCAACTGGAAGAAGTTGGTGCGTAGCGTCGCCTGAATCAAATCCAAGTAGTGACGAATAACCCGGTCTTCACTCAGGCTGCTCACGTTATCGAGAGCGGCAATAATACGGCGGTTGAGAATATCCTCCTTGGCTCGGCGCTGATCATCATTCAGACTCAGGTTCGGATCGAAGGAGATCTTAAAAAGGCGAACGATTTCCTTAGTAATGTCAAGGTGGCTACACAGGGTGTCGGCGATATAGTTTTCACCGAAGGGGAAGGCAACCTGCTTCATGTAACGTGCATAGGCCCGCAACAGGGCAATATCGCGCCATCCCAGCGAGGTGCCGAGTAGCAATTTGTTGAACGAATCACTCTCGGCATTACCCTGCCAGATGCTCAAGAATGCCTGCTGGAACTTATCCTTCACCGAGTCCACGTCGATGGTATTCGACAGGCTGTAGATCAAACTGAAATCATGGATCCACACCTTGCGTCCATCACGACGCGTAATGCCATAGGGGCGCTCGGAAACCACCCGCAGTCCCAAGTTTTCCATAATGGGTAATATATCGGATAGCGCCAAGGGCTCATCGAAATTAACCAGGCGGAAACGCAGCATATTGTCACGCTCTTCCATCACACGATAGAAACTCATTTCTATCGTGCCTGATTTCGCCAGGGCCTGAGCCTTGCGAATATCGGCGACGGCGGTGCGTGGTTCGAAGTCATCCTTATAACCCGGCGGGAAGGCGTTGGCGTATTCAGCCGCAATAACAGTCCCCTTCTCTTCGCCGAAGTCATCTGTCAATACTTCACGTAACTGCTCTCCCCACTCCTTGGTCGCCTTAACCAATTCGGACTCAAGCTTGGCGACATCAAAGTCAACTTGCTGATTATTATCGACGCGGAAGACGAAGTGAGTACGGGCCAAAATAGACTCGGAGAAATAGGTGGTAAATTCTGCCTCTTCGGCGTTTATCGCTGCCGACAGTATCTCCTGTATAACCTGACGCGAATCGGTATTGTAAATATCTCGTGGGGTATAGACTGTGGCGGTGACAAACTTACCAAAGCCATCTCGACGCATAAACAGACGAACAATACGTCGCTCTTGAATGTGGTTAATTTCTACTGCTGTCTTAAACAATTCTTCGGTGGTGCTTTGAAACAATTCATCACGGGGATAGGTCTCTAAGACTCGCAATAATTCACGGCCATCATGGCTCTTAATATCGAGACCGGAGCGAGCCAGAATAGCTGAGGCCTTACGGCGAATAACAGGGATTTGGCGCGGGCTGATGGTATAGACATTTGAAGTGTACAAGCCGAGGAAACGGTGTTCAGCAATGACTCGGCCATCCTGATCGAAAGACTTCAGCGAAACATAATCAGGATAAGCTAGGCGGTGTACTCGGGAGCGGACAGAGGATTTTGAAAAAGTAATAATGCCATCTAGGTTTGAGGCCAGCTGGACATTGTGACTCAACTCGTCCTGTAACTCGGAACACCCCATGGTGCCTCGCAGTTTGGTTAAACCCAGGGCGGAACCCGACTGCTGTTCAACCATTGGCTTGACGCCATCGTAATTAACCTGCAGTTTCTCATAGCCCAAAAAGGTAAAGTTATTCGTTGCCAACCAAGATAAAAATAACTGCACCTCTTTTTGATCGCTTTCATTAGAGCCGTGAATAGGCTCCTCAATTTCTTTGTTCGCCGTTTCGACCAAGCTCATCATAGCCGGCCAATCATCAACGACACATTCCACTTCCGCGAGGATTTCTTTAATTGTCTCGCTTAAGTTGGCGACTTCGATGGCATCGGTGTTCTTACCGATTTCGAGGTAGAGCAAGGCTTCTTTCTGGTTCTTCTCGGCCTCTTCACTGTCGACCATAGAGATTATATTATGGCTGCCGTCGCGGTCTGTGCCGAGCACTGAGCTGTGTATCGTATGGATGACCAGGTTGCGACGGTTGAACTCGATACGAACAGAGTCCATTAAGAAGGGCATATCCCGGCTCAAAACAGCCACAATCGTTCGCTTCGACTGCCAGCCGTCTTTCTCGTGTTCGGGGTTAAAAATGGTGATTTTCGGCGCGGACTTATCAAAGCGCTGCAGCTGGCGCCACAGCGAATAAATCATGCCGTAGCTATCGCTGAGATTGCGACTCTCTAATTCGACGAGAGGGAAATTATGCAGAAACTGTTTGGCGAATTGAATCACTTGTTCCCGTTCTTCCGCGCCGACTCTGCGGTTGACCTCTGATTCTAAAACAGTAACAAAATTGCGATTTTTATCCGAAAGAACCATTACAGTTCACCCTCTGTTTAATATATTCGATGATTAATAAAGCGATAGTTAGATTGAAACGACTCGAGCCTGCTGTAAATACGTACAATTACAGTGTAGTCGATATAGATTAGGAACTTATAAAAGTTGCCGTAGTCTGATCATTAATAAGGCGGGACTATCCGCCGACTAGGTGCTGAATACCATGATTTGCATCAACAACCCAGATGACTTAAGTTGTCTGCGACAGATGCACAGAAAAATAATTATCAGCACTGTATTGTTATTTATTTTCATGCCCTTACATATTTGATCAGACCTACTGATAAATTGGTATTTCCCGCTATGATTCCAGCAACATTGATACAACAACTCAGCCAACAGCTCAGCCAAGAAATCATCGGCCAACCCGAGCTGGTTCAGCGACTGATGATCGCCCTCCTGGCCGACGGTCACTTACTGGTGGAAGGCGCTCCAGGGCTGGCAAAAACCCGGGCAATTAAAACCTTATCCGATGCCATTGAAGGCAGTTTTCAACGCGTTCAATTCACCCCCGACTTACTGCCTGGCGACATCACCGGCACCGATATTTTTCGACCGCAGGATGGCAGTTTTAACTTCCAGCAGGGCCCGATATTTCACAACTTAGTCTTGGCCGATGAAATTAACCGCGCCCCCGCCAAGGTGCAGTCGGCACTACTGGAGGCAATGGCTGAGCGTCAGGTCAGCGTCGGCAGCAAAACCTATCCCCTGCCCGAGCTTTTTTTGGTCATGGCGACCCAGAACCCGATCGAGCAGGAGGGAACCTATCCCCTGCCCGAGGCCCAGCTTGATCGCTTTCTGATGCATGTGACCGTCGGCTACCCCAACCGAGCCGATGAGAAGGCGATTTTACGTCTGGTCCGCGACGAGGCCAGCGGCGAACAAAAACAGCCGCTGCCCCGCATCAGCCAGCAGGCGTTATTCGACGCCCGCCAGTCAGTATTAGCACTGCATATGAGCGAGGCAGTTGAGGATTATATTGTTGCACTGGTTGATGCCTCCCGCCGCCCCGAAGACTACGCCTGTGGCATAGATGATTACCTCGATTACGGCGCCAGCCCGCGTGCCACTATCGCCCTCGATCGCTGTGCCCGTGCATATTCCTGGCTGCATGGCCGCGACTTTGTCAGCCCCGACGATGTTAAAAGCATTGCCCACGATGTCTTGCGTCACCGCCTAGTATTGAGTTTCGATGCCGAGGCCAACGGTATCGACACCGATAAGGTAATCGATTTATTACTCGCCGGCGTCGCCATTGGATAAGCGTTATTTACCGCGAGTGATCAAGCGATGAAGCAACCCGTCTACCAACCCCAGGGTGTTAGCCTGCAGTGGCAACAGCTTGCTGAGTTACGTTTTGTCGCGCGACAACTCGAGCTGACCCCCAATCACAGGCACCTAAGCCAGCTCACCGGTGCCTACCGCACCCGCCTGCGCGGCCGTGGCATCGACTTCGCAGAGGTGCGTAGCTACCAGCCCGGAGATGATGTTCGTCATATTGATTGGCGAGTCACCGCCCGCAGTAACCAGCCGCACACCAAAATATTTACCGAAGAGCGGGACCGCAACGTGATTGTCTTTTGCGATCAGCGCAGCAATATGGCCTTCGGCTCCAGCCAATGCTTTAAGTCGGTCATGGCTGCCGCGGTGGCCTCATTAATCAGCTGGTCAGCACTGGCCGGCAACGACAAAATTGGCGGTATGATTGCCGGCAATACTATCCACAGTTACAAACCCAAGCGCGGTCAAAAAGGCCTGCTTCGCGGTCTGCAGTGGATGGCCCAATGTAATCAAGATTTGCTGAGTGATGCGACATCAGCGCCACAGTCTCTTGCCCATTGCTTTGCCGAGCTCAACCAAATCAGCAAACCCGGCAGCAGCATCTATATCATCAGCGATTTCCATGACCTCGACTCAGCGGCCTTCCAACAGCTGCATCGCATCAGTAAACACTGCGAGTTACACGCTATACAAACCCTGGACCCAATGGAAAAACAACTGCCAAACCAGGGGCGTTTTCGTATTACCGATGGCCAAAATCATGCCACGCTGGCCGCCGACAAACATTTACAGCAGCGTTACTCGGCGGATTATGACCACCAGCAAGAACAACTCAAACAACAACTGGCCAGCATCCACACGCCGCTGATTGAAATATTCACCAATCAAGAGCCATTGGCAGTTTTACAGTATTACTTTGCGATCAAATCCCTCGGCGTTAAAGTAAAACGAGGTCGACTATAATGGCACAACAACCGCTGCCCCTGCCCGAATTAGCCAGCCCTGCAGCAATCTCCCCATGGTGGCCGCTGGCACCCGGTTGGTGGCTGCTGATCATCACGGCGGTGGCCATCGTGCTCACCATCGGCGTCTTGCTCGTCCGACGCCATCGGCGTAACCGCTATCGTCGTGCCGCCAAAACAGCGCTGCAGCAGCTGCAATCTCAGCAACAATCACTCTCGTTAGAGCAGCTTTGCCAGCAGGCTAATGCCCTGCTAAAACGCACAGCCATCGCCGGCTACGGTGACAATGTCGCCAGCCTGTCCGGCGACAAGTGGTTACACTTTATCTGCCATCACACCGATTTTGAGCCGGCGAATAAAACCGCCATCGAGCAACTGATGGGGCAACAATATCAGCCAAAAATCACGCTGGAGCCAGCGGCGCTTTTCTCCGCCTGCCAACAATTTATCGACCACCATCGCGTGCCAGCAGATGCTGAAAAAAACAGTATCCAACAGGACGCAGCTCAGGCGGTGGTACGATGATGTCGCTGCAATGGCCTTTCATGCTGGCGCTGTTGCCTCTGCCTCTGCTCATCTACTGGTTATGGCCAGCGGCCAAGCCACAAACCGCTGCTTTGCGTATACCCCATTTTCAGCGCTGGTCGCAGTATGATAGCACTCACTCGCTGTCGGCCTCAGCGACAACATCCTGGCGAAATCATGCTCTACTGAGCCTCATTTGGGCATTAATCGTATTGGCCAGCGCCAGGCCACTATGGCTGGGCGAGCCCGTTGAACTACCCAGTGAAGGGCGCGAGTTGATGATCGCCGTCGACCTTTCCGGTTCGATGGCGCAGACCGACATCCCACTTAATGGCCGAGAAGCCACCCGCCTTGATATCGTCAAGAATGTCTTAACCGATTTTATCGAGCGTCGTCAGGGTGACAAGATAGGGCTGATTCTGTTTGGTAGTCAGGCATACTTGCAGGCGCCTCTGACCTTCGACCGCAGTACCGTAGCCACGTTACTGGATGAGGCACAGCTTGGTTTTGCTGGCAAACAGACCGCCATCGGTGACGCCATTGGCCTATCCATTAAACGGCTGAAAAACCGTCCCGCTGAAAGCAGAGTGGTTATCCTACTCACCGATGGCGAGAACAATGCCGGCGCAGTCGACCCCATACAGGCCGCTAATAAAGCTGCCACCAATGGTCTGACTATCTACACCGTCGGCATCGGAGCAGGTGAAATGGTTCAGCAGGGTGCCTTTGGCGGTTTGTTTGGCAACAGAAGAATCAACCCCTCCGCCGATTTAGATCGCGCCGAAAATAGCCTGAAAAAAATTGCTGAATTAACCGGTGGTCGCTATTTTCGCGCAAAAAGTCGCAACGATTTAACCGCCATCTATCAGCTGTTAGATACCCTGGAACCGATTGAGCAACAAGGCATTAGCTACCGCCCGCAACAGGTCTTGTTCTATTGGCCTTTGGCCGTGGCATTGATACTCACTTTATTGGCCATGATGATCAGTTTGATAAGACAATATTTATCCCGCTCAACACCACGGGTAACGGAGACGTCCGATGGCTGATTTTCATTTTCTACGACCACTATGGCTGCTGTTGATCCCCTTGATTCTCTGGGCCTGCTGGTTTTTCAAACAGCGGCAACAACTGGGAGATTGGCGTACCGTAATCGATCCCTTGCTGCTCAAGGCCATGCTGGAGAAACAAGCCACCTCAAAGCAGCCGCCCTGGGCACTGTTGATTGCCATTGCCGCCGTTGCAGCGACTATCGCCATTGCCGGCCCTAGTTGGCAAAAGCTTCCGCAGCCGGTTGAGCGCAAACAAGACGCCCTGATTATCGCCCTCGACTTAACTCTGTCGATGTACGCTGAAGACGTGAAACCCAATCGATTAACCCAGGCGCAATACGCCGTCAGGGATATTTTAAAACAGCGAAAAGAGGGGTTAACAGCCTTGGTCGCCTACTCGGCTGATGCCCATACCGTATCGCCATTGACCGATGACACAGCCACCATCGCCGCCATGGTACCCGCTCTGTCGCCGGTCATCATGCCGGCCTACGGCAACCAGCCACTGTCGGCGTTGAAACTCAGTGAACAATTGCTTCAGGGGGCAGGCTATACATCGGGGCATATCATACTGCTCACCGATGGTGTCTACTCAGGCGACCTCAAGTCCATAAACAATTGGCTGGCTCAGCGACACCTCACCCTATCAGTGCTGTCGATCGGCACTCAAGGGGCCCCCATCCCATTACCTGATGGTGGTTTTTTACGAGACAACAAGGGGGCGGTAGCGATTGCCAAGGTTGATCAACAACGTTTAAAAGAGCTTGCCTCCCTCGGCGGCGGCAGCTTTCAAAAGCGCGGCTATGACGGACAGGATATCGTTAAGCTGTTGGCCAGCGACAACAAGCCGCAAGAAAATAGCCAACAATCATTGCGCCAGTTTGATCAATACCAAGACAACGGATACTGGCTGATTTTTATCATCATCCCTATTGCGCTGCTCACCTTTCGTCGCGGCTGGTTACTACAACTATTCCTGCCGTTAGTCGGACTATTGTTAATCAGCCAGCCACAACCTGTGATGGCTAACAGTTGGGATAGTCTTTGGCAAACCGCTGATCAACAAGGCCAACAAGCCCTGCAAAACGGCGACGCTGAAAAGGCCGCCACACTGTTTGAAGACCCGCAGTGGAAGGGGGTGGCGCACTATCAAAACGGTGACTACGCGGCGGCAGAAGAGTCTTTCAGCCAGCCCAAGAACAGTAATGATTATTACAACTATGGTAATGCGCTGGCGCAACAACAAAAACTGGATCAGGCCGGTGAAGCCTATAAGCAGGCATTAACACTGAACCCTGACAACCAACTCGCCGCCCAGGCCCAGGCCATTATCGAGCAGGCAAAGCAGGAGCAGCAACAAGGTGAGGGCGAAAAAGGCGAAAACAGTGAGCAGCAGCCATCCGAGCAACAGCAAGATGGCGATCAGCAAAACCAAGGCGCCAGTGACTCACGGGGCGGCGACGACAGCAATAACCCATCGCCAAATTCCCCGTCAGAAAATAGTCAGCAGCCGGGGGAGGACAGTCAGCCCGGTAACAACAGGCAAAGTCTCGACGATGATGACAGTCATCTACAGCAACAGCAACAGTCTGAGCAGAATGAACAACCGAGCCAACAGAGTGCTGCAACAGATCCACAGCCTGGCGAGAATGCCGACGGTGAGCAACAATCTCAGTCTGTAAGCGAAGCAGTCGACGATAAGGCCTCCACCGATGCCCCGTCAGAGCAGGCCAGTGACGCGAACAATCAACAGCTGCCGCCACAGGATGCTGCCACTCAACAATGGTTGCGCCAAATACCCGATGAGCCTAGCGGCCTGTTACGACGAAAATTTGAATATCAATATCAACAAAATCGCAGGCAACAACCTGCCGATGATGAGTTACGCTGGTAAAATTTTATGACAAGCACGAGACAAACGTTAGTCACCGCCATCACCACACTATGCTTACTCTTGGCGGCGAACAGTAGCTGGGCAAAGGCAACAGCAACCATCGACAGAAACCCTGTCATTATCGACGACAGCTTTGTCCTCACCTTACAAAGTGATAATGGCGGTTACTTTAACGATGACCCCGACTTAAGCGCTATCAGCCAAGACTTTACTATCTTGTCTCAGTCTCAGAATCAACAGATCAGCTTTGTTAACGGCAACTCAACCAAGGTAAAAACCTGGCAACTTACGCTCAATGCTAAGACAACCGGTGACTTTACCTTACCCAGTATTACCATCAATGATGAACAGACTGCACCAATAAAGATCACAGTCATTAAACCCTCTGCTCAAGCCAATGGGCAGGGTCAACGTGAAATTTTTATTCAGGCCAGCGCCGACTTAAATACTGTTTACGTACAGTCCCCTTTCACCTATACCGTCCTGGTCGCCACCGCACTGCCCCTGGCCGGCGGCTCTGAATTGACAGCACCAGACTTCGGCAGCGCCTTTTCTGAACAGTTAGAAGACCGACGATACGAAAAAATCATCAACGGTATCAACTACAATATTATCGAACGGCGTTACTTGGTTTACCCGCAAACAGAAGGTGAACTTGAAATATCACCGACGATTCTCCGAGCCAAGGTTGCCGTAGGCCGCCGCTCGGCCTTTGGCTACAACCAATCTAAAAACGTCACACGGCGCAGCGATATGGCCACAGTCAATGTTATTGGCAAGCCTGATAGCTACCCCGCCAGTGATTGGTTGCCGGCTAAAAAATTAGTACTGAGCCAGCAGTGGAGTGAAGACCCACAGCATATTAGCGTTGGCGATTCGATCACTCGCACTATTAAGATTCAGGCCCAAGGCCTGACCGCCGCTCAATTGCCACCGCTGTTTTTACCTGAGCTAACAGGTGCCTCAGTGTATGCCGACAAGCCGGTAATCAACAGTCACAAAACCGCCGATGATATTATCGGAGAACGTATCGAGAGCTATGCCATTATTGCCACACAAGTCGGTATAATCACCCTGCCCGAAGTTACCATTCACTGGTGGAACACCCTGACTAACCAGCTCGAGACAGCGGTACTGGCGGCGACCACAATCACGGTCAGTGGTGATACTGCCGCCGACGCAACCACAGCAAGCCCTAAACCTCTCGAGAGCCCGCAGAAAAAAATCACAACACCCAAGGGCTTGAACAACACCGCTGATGCTAGCAATAGCAGACTATGGCAGGTGATCAGCGCTGCTCTGGCAGTGCTTTGGCTTATCACCGCCAGCTTATGTTTCGCCCTGTATCGCCAGCGGGGACGACACTCTGCCGTCGAGAGCTCTGTCAAACCCGCAGCCGAGGAGACCAAACTACTGATGCGTCAGCTTATTGCCAGCTGCGTGAAACACGATGCGACATCGGTCGAGACGGCGCTATTAACCTGGGCCAAAGCCTATTGGCCAACAGCCAGATTAAACAGCCTCAATCAATTGGCAGATTTTTCACCTGAGTTGCAACCGGCTATCGAGGAGTTACAAGTATCGCTATACAGTACCAGTCAAACACCCTGGCGTGGCGACAAGCTAATCGCTGCTCTTAAGCTCTGCCAGCCAATGTCCGGTAATCGTCGCAGCGATTTAGATCCGCTCTACCCGGCCTAAGTAAAACAGCAGTCTCTCTTAAACTCCATTGTGATTTAGCTTACAATGGAGTTTTTGTGAGAGTGAAAGTAATGAGCCGTTTTTGGAGCCCTATTGTTGAGAAGCTAACGCCGTACGTTGCCGGTGAACAGCCAAAGATGACCAACTTGGTAAAACTCAATACTAATGAGAACCCCTATCCGCCTTCTCCAAAAGCCATTGCCGCCATTCAACAGAGTAGTCAGCAGCATCTTCAGCTCTATCCCGACCCCAATTCAGACCGACTCAGCCAGGCCATCGCCGATTATTATCAGGTCGATAATGACTGTGTTTTTATCGGCAATGGCTCCGATGAAGTATTGGCTCACACCTTTCAGGCGCTGCTCAATCACCAGCAGCCGATCTTATTCCCGGATATCAGCTACAGTTTTTACCCCACCTACTGCAGTCTCTATCAAATAGACTATCAAAAAGTAGCACTGGACACCGATTTCGCCATTGATCCCGACGATTATAAGGTGGCCAACGGCGGCATTATTTTTCCCAACCCCAACGCCCCAACTGGGCGCCTGCTGGCACTGGAAGCGGTACAGAAAATACTCGACAGTAACCCCGATAGCGTGGTCGTGGTCGATGAGGCTTATATTGATTTTGGCGGTGATAGTGCTGTCAGCCTGGTCGCTGATTACGACAATGTGGTGGTCATACAAACACTGTCAAAATCCCGCGCGCTCGCGGGTTTGCGTGTCGGTTTTGCCATTGCTCAGCCGCATCTGATCGATGCCCTCGAGCGAGTGAAAAACTCCTTCAACTCCTACCCCCTCGATAAGCTGGCAGAAGCCGCGGCTACCGCCGCCATCGAAGACCGCGAGTATTTTGAGCAGAGCTGTCAAAAAATTATTACCGACAGAGAAACCCTGACTAAAGAACTAACAACGTTGGGCTTTGACATTATTCCCTCTACCGCTAACTTTGTCTTTGTGTCACACAAGACAATGAAAGCCGAAGAGATCGCCCAAAAGCTGCGCAACGAATCGATAATCGTCCGTTATTTTAATCAGCCCAGAATCGATAATATGCTGCGAATAACCATTGGCACAACAGAGCAATGTCGGTTACTGGTTACACAGCTAAAGAAAATTCTAAAATAAAAAAAGAGGCATAAGCCTCTTTTTTTATGCAATAAAATCACTATTTTTTGCCTTTCTCTTATCCGCGAGTAGCAGTAAACGCTTGGCCCGGTCGACAGGGTTTTTGTTGAAGTTGGCATCCTGCATCACGGCAAACACTGGATCGGTGAAACTGTCTTCCCACTCAGGAACCTCAACACCCTGCTCTCGCTGCAGCTCCCATTGCGCTCTTTTAACATATTGCGCAATAAACTTTGATTGCAGCGGACTGTATTTCGCTAAACCGTCTATCGGAAAAGCTTCAGAAATATCCCAGCTCATTCTATACCTCCGACGAAACTGAACACTTTGTATTCAAAATAATACTAAATCAGTTATCTCGCAGCCGCCATCGTTAACAACGCGCTTCTTGTCATAGATTAAGTTTGTGATACACATTGCCCTTTTGCGCTCGTCAAGAGTGAACTTTTACAGAAAACACTAAGCCAATATAAAATCCAAAAACACGCGAAATTAAGACCACAATAATCATTAAAGTACTTTAATGTTCACTTTTAGGAACATATACGGATATAATGACCCTAATTGTCGTTGTTCGATACGAATACCCCATATATTTCCTATCGGCTCATGGCAATTAGCGATATCAAATCCAGTAGCAATATAGAAAAATAGGGCGTTAAGATGCAGTTTAATAAGAAAATCATTGCTCAATCAGTAGCAATAGCCTCACTCTCCGGACTATCACTTCAGGCTTTCTCGCAAGAAACCAGCCTGATGCTGGAAGAAGTTGTGGTAACGGCGCAAAAACGGGCCGAGTCTATTCAAGACACGCCGATTTCAATCGCCGCCTTCGACGAACAAAGCATTGAAGACAGAGGTATTACCAATGTTACTGACCTGCAAAGCAATGTACCCAACCTGCAATTAACACCGCACCCCAACAGCGCCACCACCACCCGCGCCTTTATGCGTGGCGTCGGTAATAACGATGATCAAATCACCATCGACCCCAGTGTTGCTGTCTATATTGATGGCGTCTATATGGCACGCAGCCAGGGCCTGTCGATGGAAACCGGTGATATTGAGCGCGTAGAAGTACTGCGCGGCCCACAGGGCTCGCTCTATGGCCGTAACGCCACCGGTGGTGCCATCAACTTTATTACTGCAGCACCTGACCTTGAACAGTTTGGCTTTAAACAACAGCTGACAGCCGGCAGCGATAACCTGCTCTATTCAAAGACGGCCATCAACGCGCCGCTGAGCGACAACCTTGCCGCCAAGATCACCTACGTCAACACACAAAAAGACGGCTTTGTTGAGAACCTCGGCACCGGTGCCGATCACTTTGGCGACCAAGATCGCGACGCACTGCGTCTCGACGTGCTGTGGCAGCCTACCGAAGATCTCTCTATTCGCTACGGCTACGATAATTCGAACATCGCTGACTCCCCAGTCTATATCGTCCCTACCGGCACACCGGGAAACAATGTTGACCGTCCGACGCAAGGCAGCCCCTTTGTCAGCGGCTTACAAAACAACGACGTCAGTATCGACGGGAACAACCTCACTGTCGACTGGTATATAAACGACAGTGTGCAGCTAAAATCGATTACCGCGTATCGTGAACTCGATAGTTACACCTATCAGGACTTCATGACAGGCATCAACCCTCTGGCGCCAACTGAACCACTACAAACCACAGCAACAAACACTCAGCAGGATCAGTTCAGCCAGGAGATCCAATTACTCGGTGAAGCCTTTGACAGCCGTTTAGAATATATCGTGGGCGGTTACTTCTTTAAGGAGACAGCCACCGGTCGCGACCAATTGAATATCCCTGTTGCCCAGGCAGGCATTACCGATGTCGAACAGTTACGTAACACCAATATCACCAACACCGCCTACGCTGTTTTTGCCCAGGGTACTTATACCCCGAACATTCTAGAAGAGCGTTTGCACATTACCGCTGGTCTGCGCTGGAGCGAAGATCAACGTGAGGCCGATACCGCGTTTAATACCACGGCAGATAACGGCAATACGGATTTTGGTGGTTGGGCGAGCAAGGGTGATAACACCTTTAATGACTTCAGCCCCAGCTTGATTGCAGCCTACGATTTAACCGACGATGTTAACGTTTACGGTAAGGTTGGCACTGGTTATAAGGCGGGTGGCTTCAGTGTCCGTTCGTCGACACCGGAAGTATTCTCTGAAGGCTTTGCCCCTGAAACTCTGATTTCTTATGAACTTGGCTTGAAGTCTCAGTTATTTGATAACCGTCTACGCCTAAACGCCGCCGCTTTCTGGGCTGACTATGAAGACATCCAGGTAGCCATTCAAACTCAGGGGCGCTATAACGATGTCAGCAATGCCGGTAAGGCAACGATTAGAGGCTTAGAACTGGATGCCACCGCATTAATTACCACAGGCTTGACCGCTGTTGTCAGCTACGGCTATTTAGATGCCCAATACGATGAGGTTATCGACAGTAACGGCAATGATTTAACCGACCAGTTCGTCTTTATCAACAGCCCGAACAATAGTTATAACGCCGCCCTCGACTACGCCTTCCCCACCTACAACTGGGGCAGTCTCAGCGCCAATCTTAGCTATAGCTATCAAGACGAGAAATACACCAAGGCCGAGAATGATGCCTATGTGATTGATGCCTATGGTCTATTGAATGCAAGAATCAGCCTGGCCGACATTCCGGTGCCAAGCGGTGAACTGCGCACGGCAATCTGGGGTAAGAATTTACAAGACACCGAGTACTACGTCGCGCACTTTCAGGCCGGTTTCCCGCCAGGAGCAGTATTTGGCGACCCAAGAAGCTTTGGTGTTGACGTGATTTATGAATACTAAGGCAGCAAATATTTAACCCCTCGATGCTATCTTCTGCCTAGTTGCTAGCATCGCCCGATGTGATATCAGTTTGGCCGACCCCCTCGGGTAGCGGCCCTTGTTTTATCCCCTCAGTGTTAATGCAAACCGACTTGCTGGTTGGCCTCCCACTGAAGCTGCTCCATCCGCATGAAATCGACATACTGATCGTTACAGGCCTTCGCCTTGGCGGCTAAATAAAGCCCCTTCCAATCGTTGATCTCTCCGGTCTCAGATATTGAGCTGGAGGATACGGCGGTGTGTTCATAAAAATAATACACATTACAAACATCCTTGAACGAAAATACCACGCGAACCTCGTCATCCTTACCGACAATTCTATCGTCTTCAACGGTGAGACTGAGGCCTTCTTGATTGAGAAAATCTTGGATTTCGGTATACATAGCTTATCTCCTTGCTGATGCATACTAGATTACGCAATACCGCTGCTGAGTATAATTCGCAATTCTGCCTAAGCCCTTACGGTTTAACCCTATTAGTAGTTTCACATAGCCAAGCGATAATCAGCCCTAATAATGAGCAGAGAGAAATCAAATATTTTTACAAACCCCGTGCTTGTCGCATTTATGTCATAAACCGCTGTTATCCTGAGTTCACTTAAAAACATAAACAATTGAGAGAGATAAACATGTTAAAGAAACCTGAATTTCTGATTGGCTGGCTCAACACCAGCGAAGTAGCCCGAGCACTCAGCACCACCTGCGATAATGTCGAGCGCTGGGCTGCAGAAGGTGTACTGCCAAAACCTGAACGCTTTCATCGCTGGAGCTATTGGAAGCAGCAGGACATCGATCATATTCAAAGCGTCACCTATTGTCGTTAAGCGACAGAATCGTAAGGTTTTTCGACGTCGCAACTGTTTTTTATTTTTCCGACAAAATTAACCCTATCAGCTTCTCATCACACCGCTAGCAACTATAAAAAGTGTAAAGAATTACGTCGTTAATTCCCTTTTTAGTTTTCTGCTTTTATCATTTGTTCATGCTAACGCAAATACTGAGTCTTTTACTGTCAGTGTTGCGATATTAAACAATAAAAATAAAACCAGGTTGCCACTTATGTTGATGAAAACCGTATTCCCACTTTGCCTATTAGCACTTGTTACCGCCTGCGATGGTGGCAGTAGCGCACCAACCATTGATCGCACACCGCCAACAGTAGAACCTAACCCTGCGCCGGCACCAACCAATATTATTCTTAGCGAGGCTGTAGTATTAGGCACTGATGACTTAGCACCTGTGCAGACCAGCGGTGCTTTCCCACTAAAGGGGATGTGGATTTTTACCGAAAAGCGCACCCCCTATGACAACAGCGGCCAACGGCTAACTCGCGAAGTTGTTTACGTCGACGACCAAGCTGCTAAACTCTATCGCTGCGGTGATCAGGAGGGGGTTGATTTTTCCACCTCCGACAACATGCTTAGCAGTGATGATGAGCAGTTTTCTTTTGCTATTAACGACGAGAAAAATAGGCTGTCTGCCAGCTATGCAGGCGATGAGGACAACCCTTTTACCGCCGAGTTTGACGCCATCAAAATTACCAATGATGAGCAAAACTGGAGTGATTTGGTACAGCTGACCGTCAATAGCTTCAGCAGTGATGAGCTGACTCTCAGCGCCACAGATATTATGGCCAGTTGTTACAACTACAGCTATTTAGTGCAAACCGATGAGGACAACAATAAGAGTGAGACTGCAGTCATCGCCCTTGTTAGTGCTGGCGAAGCTTCGACAATGAGCTTTGATTTCTCAACGCAAGTTTACACCACACCCGATGGTGCTGACGATGACGAACAATACGGTTTAACCTTCGAGATTTCAGACTTGGACGGTAAAACTGTTGCCCATTTTCTCAACGATGAGCTGACAGGCAGCCCCTCATTCAGCGCTGAAAATAGTAGCTTTACCGGCTCTATTACTGGCGACAATAATTCTGACACCATCGATTTAACCCTCACTATCAACCTAAATCCTTAGCCGTTGATAACGCTGCCGGCCTGAGCAGGCCGACAGCGCCCCCCTACGCTAGCCCAGCCCCTTCCGTCGCCACAAGAAATACACACAGGGCAACACCAACAACGTCAGTATCAACGACGTCAGCATGCCGCCAACCATCGGCGCGGCGATCCGCTGCATCACCTCACTGCCGGTACCATCACTGATCATCACCGGCACCAAGCCAATAATAACCGTGATCGCCGTCATCACTATCGGCCTCACCCGTCGCGCCGCAGTCGTCAAGACCAATTCACATAACTGGGCAGTGGTTAAATCTGACACCTCACCTGCCTCTTCCAGCGCCTGATTTAAATACACCAACATCAGCACGCCCACCTCTACGCTGACACCGGCAAGGGCGATAAAGCCGACACCGACAGCGACGGACAACTGATAACCGGCCAGCGATAGATAGAGAATACCGCCTACCATGGCAAACGGCAGTGTCAGCATAATCAGCAACACCTCCTGTGGCCGGCGAAAGTTGAGGTATAGCAGCAGCACAATAATCAGCACGGTAATCGGTACAACAATGGTGAGTTTTTGCTTGGCCCGCTCCATGTATTCATACTGCCCCGACCAGTTCAGCGAATACCCTGGCGGCAACACCACCGCGTCGGCAACCAGTTGCATGGCCTCGTGCACATAACTGCCAAGGTCTCGCCCCTGTATATCGATTAGCACCCAGCCGTTTAAGCGAGCGTTTTCACTTTTTATCGCCGCAGGCCCCTCCTCGACACTGATGTTCGTCACATCGCTGAGTGGAATAGTGCCACCACTGGGCGTCACTATCGGCAGCCATTTCAATGCCTCGACAGAGTCGCGATAACGCTGAGGGTAGCGAATGTTAATCGGAAATCGCTCCAGGCCCTCCGTCGTCTCACTGACATTAATGCCACCGACCGCGGTACTGACAACCTGTTGAACACTCGCAATACTCAGGCCATAACGGGCCGCCTTAGTGCGATCGATATCGACGGTGATATAGCGGCCACCAACAACACGCTCTGCATACACCGAGGTTGTGCCGGCAATCGTCGGCAACAGCATCTCTAACTGTTTCGCTATATCCTCAATTTGGCTGAGGTTATCTCCTGCGATTTTAATACCCACAGGGGTTTTTATCCCCGTTGCCAACATGTCGATTCGGGTCTTAATCGGCATAACCCAGGCGTTACTCAGCCCCGGCAAATCGACTAACCGGCTCAACTCCTGCTGTATTTTATCTCGGGTCATACCGGGCCGCCACATGGACTGCGGATGGAACTGAACCACTGTCTCAATCATTGTTAATGGGGCTGGGTCCGTCGCCGTTTCAGCACGACCAATTTTTCCGAATACGGTTTTCACTTCGGGCAGCGTCTTAATCAATTTGTCGGTCTGCTGCAAAACCTCCCTCGCCTTACCGACAGAGATCGCCGTATACGTCGTCGGCATATACATCAAATCCCCTTCATCCAGTTCCGGCATAAACTCTGAGCCCAGTTGACTGAGCGGCATCAAGCCCACCACCGTAAAGGCCATAGCAGCAACTATCGCCTTCTTTGGGTGACACAACAGTATCGAAAGCAACGGACGATACGCCGAGATTAAGGCCTTGTTAATCGGGTTTTCGTTTTCGCTGCGAATTCTACCCCGCACTAAATACCCCATTAATACTGGCACCAAAGTAATCGCCAAACCAGCCGCCGCCGCCATGGCAAAGGTTTTGGTGTAAGCCAATGGGGCAAACATTTTGCCCTCCTGCGCCTCCAAAGCGAACACCGGTAAAAAGCTGACGGTAATAATAACAAGTGAATAAAACAACGGCGGCCCAACCTCAGCCGATGACTGCGCCACCACTCGCCAACGCTGTTCGCTGGTCAGCTGCCGCCCCTCAATACGTTTATGAAGGTTTTCAATCATTACAATAGCGCCATCAACCATCGCACCAATCGCAATGGCAATTCCCCCTAAGGACATAATATTCGCGTTAATGCCCTGCCAATACATGATGATAATCGCCGCCAGTATGCCCACCGGCAGACTAATCACTACGACTATGGCCGAGCGAAAATGGAATAAAAATAACGCACAAACCAGTGCCACAACAATAAATTCTTCAATCAATTTCTGTTGCAAATTAGCCAGTGCCGAGTCGACTAGCTTGGCTCGGTTGTAGACCTCGACCACCTCGACACCCTCGGGCAAACCCTGTTTCAGTGTCTCGAGTCGAGCCGTTACCCGCGCTATTGTCTGCTGGGCATTTTCTCCGGATCGCATTACCACAATGCCGCCGACAGCCTCACCCTCACCATTGAGCTCGGCAATGCCGCGGCGCATTTGCGGCCCCTCGACGATGTTGGCGATATGGTGCAGCAACACTGGCGTGCCAGAGCTAACCGCCCCTAAGGGAATTTGTTTTATGTCTTCAATTGACTGTAAATACCCGGTGGTTCTGACCATGTATTCGGCCTCGGCCATTTCGATCACCGAGGCACCCGATTCCTGATTAGCCTGTTTAATGGCCGTCGAAATCATCGATAACGGTATATTATAGGCGCGCAGTTTATCGGGCTCTACAATCACCTGATATTGCTTCACCATACCGCCGACAGTACTGACCTCAGAAACCCCAGCCACCGCCTGCAACTCAAATTTTAAAAACCAATCCTGAATAGCCCGTAACTGCGCCAAATCATGGCCGCCATTGCGATCGATCAGGGCATACTGATAAATCCAGCCAACACCGGTGGCATCGGGGCCAAGCTCGGCCTTGGCCTGTGCTGGCAGCTTGGCACTGATTTGGCTCAGATACTCCAATACCCGAGATCGCGCCCAATACAGGTCGGTGCCCTCTTCGAAGATCACATAGACATAGGAGTCCCCATAAAACGAAAAGCCTCTGACTGTTTTTGCCTTGGGCACCGACAGCATCGCCGTCGTCAACGGGTAGGTCACCTGATCCTGCACGACTTGCGGCGCCTGTCCCGGGTAACTGGTTTTTACGATGACTTGTACGTCCGACAAATCCGGCAGGGCATCGATGGGGGTATTTTTGATACTGTAAGCGCCGGCCACTATGATGCAGGCCGTTGCCAGCAACACCAAGAAACGGTTGTGGATAGACCAGTAAATTATCGACGTTATCATGGTTGCTGCCCCTTACCGGTTTCAGACATATCCATGTCGGCACCACAGCGCATCGCTCCGCGTGCTGGCTGTTTTTTTATCGCCGTTTCGTCCTCCACAGCCGACTCACGCATACCATCGAGCCGAGCGATTTCCGCCTCAATATTCGATTCAGAATCGATCAAAAACTGTGCCGAAACGACCACCTCATCGCCACTGCTGAGCCCTTCGAGAATTTCAATCATACCGCCAAACTCGATGCCTTTTTTAATGATGACACTGCGATACCGGCCATCACCCAACCTCTTAACCACACGGTCGAAACGCCCCCCCTGTATCACCGCCTCACTGGGCACCTGCAGGCGATGGCCATCTTCATCGGCCTTGATGGTTAAGTTGGCAAACATATTCGGTTTCAACGAAAAATCTGCATTGTCGAAACGAATACGCACCTGTACCGTCCGAGTCTGCTGTTGCAGGACTGGATATATCGCCTCAACCTCGCCCCGCCACTGACGCCCCGCTCCGCTCACCGTCGTCATCAACACCGACTGCCCCTGTGCAAGCCAGGCTGCCTGACGCTCAAACACCTCGGCAATGACCCAGACCGAACTTAAATCGGCAATGGCAATCACCTCACTATCGGGCTTGATATACATGCCCTCGCGCACCGATAAATCGGTGATAAAGCCATCACGATGAGCATAAAAATTGACCAGCTGCAGCGCCTTCTTAGTGCTATTCAATTGCTGCAGGTCTCGCGGGTTCATTCCCAGCGATAGTAAACGTATTCTGGAGGCCTCGACCAAGGGCCTGTTGGCACTGTTTAACGCCACAATATATTCTTCCTGAGCACTGATCAGTGCCGGCGAATAAAACTTAAAAAGCCGCTGTCCTGCCTCGATTTTATCTCCTACAGCAGTCGCCTCCAGCTGCTCTATCCACCCATCAACACGGACATGAATATGACTGAGTTCTTCCTCGTCGAGTTGCACAAAGCCGACCGTCTCTATCGAGCGATTCATCGGCTGATCGACAACCTCGGCCACTCGCAACCCCAGATTTTGCTCAACCGTCGGCGATATGGTGACCAGCGATGGATTTTCAGCCTCCGAATAGACGGGCACTAAATCCATTCCCATAGGCGATTTACCCGGCTGATTACGACGATACTGATCATCCATTGGCGCCACCCAGTACAGCGGCTGGTCTTGTTCTATGGCGCCATCGACCATTGGCATAACAGTCATTGGCCACTGTTTCTCTAACAAAATACCGGCAACAACACTGACGGCGACAATCGATACTAACACTGAGTTTTTCATTATTTTTTCCTCGCTGAACATAAGCAAATCGGTTAATTAATCGCGTAATTAGTCAGCAATTCATCGGGTAAGGGCTGTAAGAAATACTGCAGTTTGGTATTTAATATTTCTAAATCAGCGGTCAAACGTAACAGGCTGATCTTCGATTGCTGAACCGCCAACCGGCTGTCGACAACTTCTTTAAAGCTGCCGCGACCACTCTGGTAGGCGCTTAAACTTACCGCCGCACTTTGTTCTGATGTGGGCACCAGTCGTGTCTGATAAAGGCTTAGCCGCTGTATCAACTGCTGCTGCTCTGCGATTAGCGAATCCAGCCTTGAACGCATTAAGCGCAAAGCCTGCTGACGCTGTTCGGTCACCGATGACAACTCATGCTGGCTGGCCTGATACATCGGATCTTGTCGGTTACCAGTAAACAGCGGCACATCCACACTGACCATCGCCGTTAGCATGTCGGGCAACTGATCACCGATACCGTCTTCGGCATAACGCTTACCGTATTCCACGGTGACGGCCCAGGCTGGCTTATAGGCTTCCTTGGCCAGCGCCAACTGCTGACGCTGGGCAGACATTTGGCTCTCTATCGAGACTATCGCAGGGTGGATTAATAATTTTTGATAATCATCGCCATCCACATTTACTATTGTCGGCTGCAGCCCTGTCGCCAGTGAACGCTGACTGTCACTGACATTTAACCATTGGGTTAACGCCGCTCTGCGACTATTCACATCGGCTATTGAGCGATGATGCCAGTCTCTTTGCCGATCGATTTCTAACTGAGCCTGCAACACATCATTCTGATTACGCTTACCGACACGATAGAGCGACTCGGTCACCGCCAGCAAATCGGCAAACAGCTGTCGATCGTTGCGGTAGATGGTCGTCGCCTGTTCGGCATACCAGAGTTCAAGCCAGCTGATGGCGACGGTTTGCCTCACCTGCAACCCCCTCTCGCCAGCCAGCGCGTACTGAGAGGCCGCCTGATAATCAAACACCGCAGCCTCAATATTATTGCTGTCCCCTCTCGGCAGCGGTTGAGTAATCCCCAGCTTTAACTGTGTCATGCCTTCCTGGTCGAGGTCGAAGCTGTCGGTTGGCAGGTTGGATACACCGAACTTAATTGTCGGGTCTTGCCAGCTATCACCGGACTTTGCCCGCTGTCGCATGGCCTGCCCACTGTTGAGTAACGCGCGGATGCCATGCTCATTGGCAAGGGCGAGTACCACTGCCTGCTGCAGACTTAAAGGTTGCGTTGAGCTCGCTTGATAACTCTCTGCGTCAACAGAATCAGCCTCAACCGACAAACCACCCAGCGTATCCGCCAAGCTGCTGTTCACCGACAATAAGCCACACAGTACCGGCACCAACAGCGTCGTTGTTTTATAAATAGTCACCACACCCCCCCCGGGTATTCCTAAACAATTGGAGGATTCAGGCGGGTAACAACAGATAATTACCCACCGCTGAATAGCGCGTGCACAGCACGGTTAAGCCATGTGATAACACCGAGGTGTTAGCAGAACTCAACAAAGCAGCACGCAGAGGCGGTGGCTAGTGACGGAAAACGCAGGTTAAGAGATATATCGGCGGGGATTTAGTCACGAAGTATCGCTGCACCTCAGCACGAAACTGACTGAGTAGCGACCAACAGACTAACAGGGCAACAGCAAGGTAGATGGCAACATTGAGCCATTCTGACCATTGCTGCAGATTGAGCTCGGTGCCTGTTTCACAGGATGTTGCGATGCTAGGCTCGCAACATTCGTGCTCATCCATCGCCATCATCGGCTCCATAACCATTAACTTGGCTGGTGCAGATGACATCGAATGATGTGAAGCCATGTCCGTGGAGGACAATGGCCCGGTCATCAAACACAGGCCTAAAATCCAGGCGGCAACAAGCATTATTACCAAGGTGTTAACCCAGTAAAAGCGATTGCGCTGTAGCTTATGGCGAGTGGTAGAAAGCACAATAAACCCTGAATATAGGAAGTCATCAGTCTAGCATATGGACAGGGGCAAACAAAAAGAGTTCAAAAAGAATGAAAAAAGAGCTGCCAGAAAAGGCATAAAGAATGGCGGACAGGGAGGGATTCGAACCCTCGAACGGTTTCCCGTTACACGCTTTCCAGGCGTGCGCCTTCAGCCACTCGGCCACCTGTCCACAAATGAGGTCTCCCTCAAAACGGCCGCTACTTTAACTAATCACCTGACTAATGGCAAGTGTTATGTCGGCAGCGACCATATCTATACCCTGTTATTGGCGGCTGAGTCGCTGAAACAGCGGCGCCTCGCGAACATTGCTACGCCAGGGGTTGATGTCGAGACCACCACGGCGCAGGAAGCGGGCAAAAACAGTTAGTTCCTGTGGCTGGCAGTGCTGATTAATATCGGTAAAAATACGCTCGGCACACTGCTCGTGGAATTCAGCCTTGTCCCTGAACGAGACTAAGTAGCTCAACAACGACTGATGATCAATCTTGCTACCCTTGTAGATCACCGACACCGTGGCCCAATCGGGCTGGCCAGTGACCGGGCAGCATGAGCGAAACAGATCGCTATAGACCTCCTCGGCCACGACCTCATCCAAGGTCGATAACAGACTGGGCTCAGGCATATAGACCTCGGCATTAATGTCGAGATCATCGAGACAGACACCCTTTGGCGTTGTCACCCCAGCCCGCTGCATTTGCGCAGGCGTTAACAGGGTGACCCACACAGGGGCGCCTGCTGCGGCGGATAAATCCTTGGTCATCACCTCGCTGACTTCAGCCCAGCTATCGAAGCGGGTCAGATTAAACGAGTTAAGATACATTTTGAACGACTTGGATTCGATAATATTGGCCGAGGTGGCCGGCAACTTAAACTCGGCAATGGCAATTTCTGGTTTTCCGCTTTGCCCCAGCCAAGAAACCTCGTAGGCAGTCCAAATATCGGTGCCATTAAAGGGTAGTGACAGACCGTCCAAGCCCAGCTCTTGCCGTGCCACGGTACGAGGAATCGGGCACAGTAACGACGGCGTATAGGTATAGATATTTTCTGTCGCCTGGCCCAGCGTCGTATGCTCGGCAAGATAATCATTAGACATAACGGTTTACCTTAATCTTCTAAAACAAATGTTTTCTAACACTATAAACATACTTACTGACGCAGACGTTTGCCGGTCGACAGTAAATGTAAGCACAACAGCCACAGCGTCACGGTAAAGAAACCGACGATGGCAAAGGCATAAGTCACATCGATATCGCTATGGCCAAGAATGCCGTAGCGGAAGGCATTGACCATATAAAGTATAGGGTTTAGCTGCGACAAACCCGACCAAAAATCAGGTAATAAATCAATCGAGTAAAATACCCCGCCCAGATAAATCAACGGCGTTAATACAAAGGTTGGGATAATTGAAATATCGTCAAAGCTATTGGCATAGACCGCATTCACAAACCCCATCAAAGAGAATAATAACGAGGTAAGAAAGACGATGGAGACGGTGATATAAATATTATAAATCGCTACCTCGGCAAAAAATAACGACAACACTGTGACGATCAAACCCACTAACAAGCCGCGCACCACACCGCCGAGCACATAGCCACCAAGGATGACCGAATTCGACACCGGCGATACTAACAACTCTTCTACGCTGTGATGAAATTTAGCACTAAAAAATGATGACACCACGTTGGAATAGGAGTTGGTAATCACCCCCATCATAATCAAACCCGGTACCACAAACTGCATATAGCTATAGCCGCCCATCTCACCGATACGCGAGCCTATCAAATTACCAAAAATAACAAAATACAGCATAATGGTAATCGCCGGCGGCACGAGGGTCTGCACCCAAATGCGCATAAAACGTCGAATCTCTTTACCTAAAATAGTCTTAAAGGCGACTAGGTTTCCCTGAAAATCCACTATTTATCCTCCCCTGCATTAGCGCCAGTCATCGACACAAACAACTCTTCTAACCGGTTGGTTTTATTTCTTAAACTGGCAACGCTGATATCGCAGGCCTGTAGCGCAAGAAACAAATCATTGAGCGACTGCCCCTTATGAATGTCCACCTCGATTGCATGATCATCCACACGGCGGCTATCGAATCCAGCCAGTACAACCGCTGCGGGTAATAGCTCAACGCTGTCGAGCACCAATGTTTCCTTATCCAGGGTTTGCAATAACGATTTTACACTGGTGTTTTTGACAATATTACCGCTATCAATAATGGCGATGTTCCGGCAGAGCTGTTCAGCTTCTTCCAAGTAGTGTGTGGTCAAAATAATCGTCGTACCTTGTTGATTAATCTCCTGCAGAAACTCCCACATCGAGCGTCTAATCTCGATATCAACACCGGCAGTTGGCTCATCGAGAATCAGCAGTTGAGGCTCATGAATAAGCGCCCTGGCAATCATCAATCGACGTTTCATGCCGCCGGACAACTCTCTCGCCGGGTTAAAACGCTTATCCCACAGGCTGAGTTTACGCAGGTATTTCTCGGCACGAGGCAACGCCTCACTGCGGGGGATACCGTAATAACCCGCCTGATTGACCACAATATCGATGACCCGCTCAAACACATTAAAATTAAATTCCTGCGGCACCACACCAATGTATTTTTTGGCTTCGGCAAAATCCTGGTCGATATCAACACCGAAGATTTCAACACTGCCGCCGGTCTTGTTGACCAGCGAACAAATAATCCCGATGGTCGTCGATTTACCGGCGCCATTAGGGCCGAGCAAGGCAAAAAAGTCTCCCGCCTCCACCGTTAAATTGACACCTTTCAGGGCTTCGAAGCCGTTGCCGTATTGCTTGCTTAGATTTTTGATCGATAATGCGTTTGTCATAGTGATTACTAATGCCGCTTGATGTCGTCGAACGAGGTGTCCATTAAATGGTGTTAAATAAATAAAATTCAAGTCACCACAATATAATAGTCATCTCTGAGCTTGGCCACAGGCCAAAAATAACAGACGAAAAAAAGCCGGCTAAAAAGCCGGCTTTTTAAATTTGGAGCGGGAAACGAGATTCGAACTCGCGACCCTCACGTTGGCAACGTGATGCTCTACCACTGAGCTATTCCCGCAATGGCATCCCGTAGGGGACTCGAACCCCTGTTACTGCCGTGAAAGGGCAGTGTCCTAGGCCTCTAGACGAACGGGACGCGATGCCTTGCTTAATCGTTAACAACGCGACTGACGTGTTGTTGCTATTGATTTTGCTTCGAGGAGGCCAACTCCTCAAGACGGGGCGCATTGTATGTACCCACCCATATTTCGTCAAGCCCTGTTTACAATAAAACTCAAAAATTATTCTATTGATTAAAAAAGCAACTATTTAACAACAGCTTCGGTGGTTTTTTAACCATTATCGCAAGCCTTTATTCCGCTGGCTTAAAATCCAAGGATACAGAGTTAACACAATAGCGCAGCCCGGTTGGATCCGGCCCGTCAGTAAAGACATGGCCCAGGTGACTGTCACAGTTGGTACAGATAATCTCCGTCCTTGACATACCCAGGGTGCTATCCTCACGGCTGCCGACGCTCTCACTGGCCTGTTGATAAAAACTCGGCCAACCACAGCCAGCATCGAACTTTGTCGCCGATTCGAACAGTTTCTCACCGCAACAGATACAAACATATTCGCCCCGCTCGCGATGATCATTATACTTGCCGGTAAAAGGTCTCTCCGTGCCTTTTTCGCGACAGACGCGATAACTTTCTTCATCGAGTTGCTGACGCCATTGCTCTGCTGTCTTCTTCATTTTTCCCTCTGCCTTTTTACCGGGTTATACCCCGTCAGTGTTATTGACAAAAACTAACAAGACCGAGCGTTTAGCACAACCACTCAGTCGATAGTCATGGTACACTTTAGTGATAATACGTCCGAAACAACTCACTCAAATAATGATGAGCGCATTTGCGCTTAACCATAGACTGCCATGACTAGTATCTCAAAATCTCACAAGCTAAACGCCGTCTGCTATGACATCCGCGGGCCAGTACTCGAAGAAGCAAACCGCATGGAGGAAGAGGGTCAACGTATTCTCAAACTCAATATCGGTAACCCGGCCCCGTTTGGCTTCGACGCCCCCGATGAAATATTACAAGACGTCATTTACAACCTAGCCAAGGCGGAGGGTTACTGTGAGTCCAAGGGCTTGTTCAGCGCTCGCAAAGCTGTCATGCAGCACTGTCAAAAACTCAATATCAAAAATGTTGCCATCAACGATATTTACATGGGCAACGGCGTCAGTGAGTTGATTGTAATGACTATGCAGGCACTGCTGAACAATGGCGACGAGTTGTTAATCCCAGCACCTGATTATCCGCTGTGGACGGCGGCGGTCAACCTCGCCGGCGGCAATGCCATTCATTACAAGTGCGATGAACAAAAGGGCTGGTTCCCTGACATTGACGATATAGAAGCCAAGATCACCCCGCGCACCCGGGCCATTTTGTTGATCAACCCAAACAACCCCACCGGCGCCGTCTATTCGAAAGAGTTGATTGAGCAGGTCATTGCGCTGGCGCGTAAACACAACCTGATGCTGTTTTCCGATGAGATTTACGACAAGATTCTTTACGATGAAGCCCAACACATTCCCACCGCCTCACTGGCGGACGATGTCTTTATCATCACCTTTAACGGCCTCTCGAAGTCGTATCGTCTGGCCGGTTTCCGCTCTGGCTGGATGATACTCTCCGGCGCCAAGGAGAAGGCCAGTAATTATATTGAGGGAATCGACATGCTGGCCTCGATGCGACTGTGCGCCAACGTGCCGGCTCAATATGCCGTACAGACAGCACTCGGCGGCTATCAAAGCATCAACGATTTGGTGATTGATGGCGGCCGTCTGAAAGAACAGCGTGACCTGGCCTGGCAGAAACTCGATCAGATACCCGGGGTCAGCTGCGTCAAACCCGAGGGGGCGATTTATATGTTTCCCCACCTCGACCCAGAGATATACCCCATTGCCGATGACGAACAGTTTGTCCTTGATTTACTGCAGCAAGAGAAAATCCTCTTAGTCCACGGCAGCGCATTTAACCTGGACGACACGCACCACGTCCGTATTGTATTTTTGCCACACAAAGAGATTCTCGGCGACGCCATCGACCGCTTCGCCGCCTTTCTTGAGCGCTACCGCAACAAATAACTTGGGCTATAGTGCAACAATTCACGCTCATGGCGCCGTTTAACGGCGCCGGTCATCAAGAATAACAATGATTTCAATATGACTGACATCCATATCAACGACTTCTATAAGGACTGCGGACTGATTCTGCTGGCCCTTTACCAACATTTCCCCCGTCCTTTCACTCTCTATGTTGAAGATATTTCCGGCCCCGACAGCATCGACCAGTACGGCCTCCACAGTGAACGCCATCAGAGCTGTTTAGGTGCCATGTTGTGGCTGGAAGAAGAGGGGTTTATTCGCTATCAACAGGTCGAGAAGCAAGAATCTATCGATGGCGCCCGGCTGAGCCAAAAAGCACTGTCTCGGCTGACCCAGGCCATACCTGTAGAGAAGCAAGCCGATGGCGAGTCCTGCGACGAGCAAACCCCGACCTCAGTGGTTAATTATCGCCGCAGTCGCATCCACCATCTTCGTGCAGCCTTGGAGCAACGTGACTCCTTT
Organism: Sinobacterium norvegicum; assembly: GCF_923077115.1. NCBI lineage: Bacteria > Pseudomonadati > Pseudomonadota > Gammaproteobacteria > Cellvibrionales > Spongiibacteraceae > Sinobacterium > Sinobacterium norvegicum. Next base: position 461,682 of record NZ_CAKLPX010000003.1, on the reverse strand, counting down.
GCCATCGGCCAAATCACCCGGCAGCTGATTTTGTAACCGCTTTATTGCGACCGCGCACAGGTGTAATGCATCAACTTTAAACCGCGGGCACGATCAACCTCGGGGAAATCAGCATGCGCCGCCAACCGCCCGACAAAGTTCAGCTCAGACCAGTGCTCGTCCACCAAATCTTCGATAAACTGCGGCGCTATCTCCGGTGCATTTAAGCACAACAAAATGTCACCACCCGGAGCCAGATTAGGCTTCAATCGCTGCAATATTTTGCCGTAATGCTTGTCGGCGATAAAACTGCCTTTTTGAAACGACGGCGGATCGACAATAATCGTGTCGAAGGGGCCAAGTTTATCAATCTTGCCAAAGGATTTCATAATGTCATGGGCAAGAAACTGCACCCCGTGCTGTTTGGCTGGGAGCCGGTTTAACAGATGATTCTGCCGCCCCACCGACAGCGCCGCCTTGCTCATGTCCATATTGATCACCGAGGCCGCCTCCGCCGCCGATGCCACCACCGACAAGGCACAGGTATAGGAGAATAAATTCAATACCCGGCGTTGCTTTGAACGCTTAGCCAGCCAACTTCGTCCCGGCGCCATATCGAGAAAAAATCCGATATTCTGCTTGCTCATATACGTTAACGCGAACTCCAAGCGACCTATTCTCGCCACCGGGTGCTTCGGTAAATCACCACAGAGTTGTTCGGACGGAGCTGACGGCAGATAACGGCGCTGAATGATGACTGTCAGTTGAGCAAACGCAGATTTATCGATGACTTGCCGAAGGCTTGCCGTTAACGCAGCTAATTGATTATCGGCCAATTCAGCAAACAGGGTGACCAATACCACACCGGGGTGGTAGTCGACTGACAAGGCCTCGAAGCCGTCGAAGCAATGGCCCCGACCGTGAAATAAACGCTGACTCTGATGCCGACTAAGTTCGGTGTCGGCTAGGATAGTCGCCAGTCGTATTGGGGTGGATTCAAGAGCTGCAGCAAGCATAACAGGGCCAGTCAAAATAGAGGGAGAGTATTATAGCCATCGACACATTATCGACAAGCAATAGATAGCCTTAACCCGCCACCTGATACATGACATAGTCGCGATAACCCGTCACCACCTGATAGTAACCGGCAAGCGCACTGTCCAAGTCGACATCGCTGCTATCAACCCTCAGCGGTCGTCCCTCGAGTTCTTCCAGCTTGGTCTTGGTAGCCACGATGATTAACGACGCCCTATCCAATTGTTGTAATACCGCCGCACTCAGCTGCTGATTGCCGCGGCCAATCAAATGTCCCTGACCACCGGTGGCGGTAATCACCACCTTGACCTCGCCATGATGCTGCTCTATTGCAGTGAGTAATTGCTGCTCAGTTGCGTCGGACACCACACTATTATGTTGAAAAACCACATCGAAGCCAAGCAGGGTATTATCCAGCGACAGCTGGTGCATGATTTCGGCAGGGGTGGTGCCGGGGCCGATAATATAGAGGATGTCATCATCCATCGATTCGACCACCTCAGCGGCAATATCGGCCACGACCAACTCTTCAACCTCTCGCCCCGATACCTTGGTTGACTGTATATAGCGCACCTCATCGGGTACCAGCAGCTCACCGTAGTATTTCGATTGGATTCTGCCCGCCCGTAGATCATCCTCATTGATGTCTCGCACTTCTTGCATGGCCACACTGACCAGGCTGCCATCGAGTAACTGAGTAATTACCGTGGCCGCCGCCAGTGGCGATATAGCAAACACACCGGAATGCATCTTAACACCACAGGGAAGCCCCAGCACGGGCTGTTGATCACTGACCGCATTAACAATGTTGCGGGCGGTGCCGTCACCGCCGGCAAACAGCAGTAAATCGACACCGGCACACTCCAGTGCCGCTGCCGCCACCTCGGTATCCTCTGCCGTTGTTTCGGCATGCTTGCTATCGCCGATAATCTGACAATCCCAGCCAGCTGCAGACAAGTAGTCTGCCCCCAGCAAACCATCAAAGCTAATAAACTGAATTTGCTGCCGATAATCATTCAATTGATTAAGCACGATGGCCAGGCGACTGGCGATTTTGGATTCGGCACCCAGTGCATAGGCCTGCTGACGGGCAGCGCTGCCATCACTGCCCTTGAGCGCGACACTGCCACCGAGCCCTGCATAAGGATTGATGACTAATCCGATGGTAAACATAGTCGGTTAAGACCTGCTAGATGTTAGGCCGCAACCGGCAAGTATCATTCGACAGAGAAACGTTTTTATCTTCTCGACGTCCTGCGGCTCATATTCCTGTTTATTGGTCAGGGTCAGAATCTGGGTATCGAAGTCGGCATAGTGTTGCGTTGTTGACCAAATCATAAACATTAAATGCTCGGGATCGACGTCAGCCATTTTGCCCTGATCAATCCAGCTCTGAAAGATATCCGTTTTTTCTCTGAACCATTCCCGTAACGAGGTCTTCATATGATCCATCACATAGGGCGCACCTTGGATAATTTCCATGGCAAAGATTTTAGAGGCCGCAGGTGACTCAATAGTGAGATCAACCTTGGCACAGATATAGCGCTCCAAGACCTCGGCGGGGTCTGCATCCCTGTCGACATCGTCTACCACCGCATCCCAGCGCTGTACAATACCGGCTAAGACAGCACTGTAAAGTGCCGACTTAGAGCCGAAATAATAATGTAGATTAGCCTTCGGCAGTTTTGCCGCGTCGGCAATGGCCTGCATACTGGTGCCCTTATAGCCATGTTTAACGAATGCCTGCTCGGCCACCGACAGTATAAGCTGGCTGTTCTCTTCCCGGATACGCCCCGGTTCTTGTTTTTTTGCCACGGTTAAATCTACCTATCACTTATCAATACTTCAGAATCTACAATCTTGCTGGCGGCTATTATATCGCTTAGTGGCTTAAATTACCCCTTATCACTCCAGTAAAGCTAACGCCGCTCAATCGAGGCTGAGTCGATGGCCACCTATGTCATGCATCAAGCTGAAAGCAAGCGCCTGCCTGCAAATAACACTCAGCTATTACACCCCTGGATTTTAAGAACAACTTATTATAACTGGCCGGTGTTAGTAATGACTCACCTGACAGAGCCTCTGATCACGACATGTACATAGCCATACCGTGAACAACCTGCCGCGAGAGAAATTGTCAGTAAAACAAAACAGATGATATTTTATTTACCGACACTAAACTGACATATCCAACCCCTACTATAACGACAATAAAAGAGTGATTGGCGAGTCTTACCCGCCATCTACAGCGAGCGAAACAGAGGTTAATATGGACAGCAATAATAGCCCTCAAACTGACTACACACGCTTGGAAGACAGTGTCTTACATCGTGCCGCAGTGATAGACCAATACGGCACAGAGGTTGAGATCACCCCGACGATGATTGATCACGCCTGCGAGACCATGGTACTGAAACAACTAAAAATTGATGAAGCCAAGGCCAAACCTGCAATAACCGCCGAGCGGCTTTTCAATTTCTCACGCCGCTTCTTTCACCGGTTTAGTCGCGCTTAACAGTGCGAACAACCTCAGTTAGCCATAATCTGGTGGCTAGATACTGAGCATGGCATTCAAAATGCGCTGTTCACCCTCGTCCAACGCATCTAATTCCAATGTTAAGCCCTGCCATTGACGCCTGACCGGGTATTGTTTGCGCAGTTGATCGAAGGCCTCATCCGCCCGACCGAGTTTATCCGCCGCCGTCAGCGACTGCCGTGTCGTCTTATCATCATTTGCAATATCATAGAAACATCGAGTAATCAGACTGATAGCCTCATACAGAGCTGCTTTTTGCAAACACTCTGCTTGCTCTTCAGGCCATGAAACGGCGGCTAAACTGACGCCACCGTCGGCCACCCCTAGGTCAAAGTGCTGACACACCGCTTGATACACCATCGACGTGCCTGCCACCTTGCCATCAAAGCTATAGCCAGCGATATGCGGCGTCGCTATTGTTAACAAAGGCAACAGTGATAAGTCGATGGCTGGCTCACCCTCAAAGACATCTAAAATCACGGTTAAGTCCTGCCGCTGAGGTAACAATTGCAACAGCGCCCGATTGTCGATGACACCGCCGCGGCCCGCATTGATTAACACCGCACCGGTTTTTAGCAGAGCCAGCTGCTCAATAGCCAGCATATGCTCACTGGGGTATGGGCCGGTCTTGGTCAACGGCGCATGGATACAGACAATATCACAGGCCAACACCTGCTCGAGTTCCACCATCGGCGTATAGCAGCCGCTATCGATCAACGGATCATAACCCATGACCTCGACCGACATTGCCTGCAGCGCGTTAAACAGCCTGCCGCCCACCATGCCAAGGCCAATAATGCCGACAGTTTTAGATAGAAATTCAAACTGCTGGTTGCGCCACAAATGCGACAGCGCGGCAATGACATACTCCACCACCGACACTGCATTGCAACCCGGTGCATTGCTAAAGCCAATACCCTGTTCGTCCAAATATTCGAGATCAACATGATCGGTACCAATGGTACAGGTGCCAACAAATTTCACCTGACTACCCGCTAACAAGGCCTGATTTACCGGCGTGACCGAGCGGACCACAAGCAAATCTGCATCCACAACATCCGCCGCCTGCATGTTGCGTCCAGGCAGCAGCACAACCTCACCCAGCGCAGCAAAGGTCTCTTTGGCCAGCGGGATATTCTCATCGGCAACAATTTTTAACACGGTCTATCACCACTCACGATACTGGCAGCCATTGCACACAGGCCACTCACGGTTAATCTAACTGCTCGACACAATAAGTCGTCACATCGAGCATATTCTCGGCGCCAAAATGCTGGCCAAATGTCGCCACCAGTGCTCCGACCCTCTCGTTCACACCTGTGGCTAAAAGCTGCTGCAATGAGCTAAATACTATCTGCTTAAAGGCCGAGCTATCGCCAGCCTCACCGGTGAGGTTGTCAACTGACACCTGAAAGCGGAAATCACAGGCCCTGGCCAGCAGCCACTCAACCGCCTGCGCTCGCCCCTCTACCTGTTCAAAAGCTTGTTGTTGCGCCGCTGTCCTGCCGTCGGGAATATACCAATAGCCATAATCGAGTTGCTGTCTTCTCGCCTCACCCGCCACACACCAGTGAGCCAACTCATGCAACGCACTGGCAAAGAAGCCATGAGCAAAAATAATACGGTGATAGCCACAGTCATCATCAGCCGGCAAGTAAAGCGGTTCATGATCGCCGAGTACCAGCCGAGTATTGAGGCGTGCGGCAAATAACTGATTGAACAGGCTGATTAACACCGGGTAATTATGGCGTCCATCGAGGTCGGCGGGTACAGCTTGAGGTGGCTGGCTTTGGGCAAGCAAAACACATCTCCTACGAACAATAGGGATTTAACGGGGGCGTAATACCGATTCAGTGGCGATAAAACGTTGATTTTTCACATTAGCAGCGGATTGTACTATAACTTGATCAGGTATAGCGCATAACTAAACGACAAAACAGATGTCCTATACTGTATATCAGAGCTAGGTTAAATAGCGGTTTACTCCGTCTATGGATCAACCAAAGGCTGTAATTATGCACACGGTTAAAGGCAGCGATAATAAGGCCAACGTTGTTAATATTTTCAGCGGCAGGCCAGTTTGCAAGGAAAATGATAGTAGAATCGTTCGCCTGTCCCCTGAGTGCGACGGCATCAGCATGTTGTATACCAACAATACCAACAACGCCAAGCTCTACCGCATGAGCATCCTGTGCTGGGCGCTACGAGAAAACGGCCAGGTCGACGCCCTGGTTCCCTGGCTCGACAACATCTACCCCTGCAGCGAACTCAACAGCCCGGTCGACGGGCAGTGGGAAGGTTACTATGAAACCTGCAGCGAAACGGTGTTTGACGAGCCACCCGAGCACAAAATTAGCAGCCTTATTCATTCGGCAGAATACTTCGGTACCGAGTCTGCCGAACCCGACGATGTACTGCAGCAGTTTGCCGATACCATTGGCACCCATGCACTACTTTGCGAACGCAAAACAAATTCTATCACGCTGACGGAAGTACTCAGTTGGCGACTGCTGGCCAACGGCTCTGTTCAGGCCATGCTGATCGACGAAAATAAAATCACCGATACCCCTGTCTTACCCGGCGACCCAGCCCTTTATCCTGCCGGTGACAATCCTGCATTCAAGTATTTTTTCCAGCATCATATTGCCAATCAAATCAAATCGCAGGACCCCGATACGCTGTCGGCTATCTCCGTGTTACTCAATGGTAAAAAACACTGAGCTACGGCTGTCATCTCATCGGCACGATTTTGACACCTAAACTCAACAAATCTATGGCATGCTATCGTTTTGATAATATTTACTGTTAAAGTAGCTTTAAGCTCTTTTTAGTAGGAATACGCGTGTCCCGTCTTATACTTCTGCTCGCCCTTATCGGCGGCCTCTACATTCTTTACCTATTATACCGCCAAGCGTCTCCGCAAAAACGCAAAAAAATGCTATGGCAATATGGCATCGGTGCCGTTGTCATCATGACTGTTATCGCAGCACTAACCGGCAAGGCGTCATGGTTAGGAGCAATTGCCGCAACTACTTTCGCCTTTGGACGCCGGTTCTTACCGTTGATTATTCGCTACTTACCGTTTGCTCAAGGGCTGCTCAGCCGCAGCGGCTTAGGCCGTGCAAAAATCAGCAGCAGCTTTATTCAACTGTCCATAGATTCAGCCAATGGCAATATCGATGGCATAGTTGTGCAGGGCAGGTTCGAAGGCCGACAGCTGAGCGACCTTAATGATAGAGAAATAAAACAGCTTGAAAAAGACTGCCAGGAAGATGCAAAATCCCGCCGTTTATTGGCCGCCTATCTTATTCGCCATCGAGGCAAACAGCAGCAACAACAATCCACCCCTCCAGCCAACACATCGATGGCTGAAGCCGAGGCCTTGGCCATCTTAGGCCTGCAGCCCGGCGCGGAGAAAGAAGAGATTATTAAGGCACACAAACGGCTGATTCAGAAAATGCACCCCGATCGAGGCGGCAGTGATTTCCTTGCCGCACAAATTAATCAAGCCAAGGACACGCTGATTAGCTAACCGATCTTAGACCGCCTGATCAGCTTGCACAAAGAAGTGGGCGGCGGTTATTTTGCCACTACCGCGGGCACAGTCCGCAATCATTACCCCGGCAACGCTGCGGTCCCCATCCTGATAATTGAAGCTGGCGCTGCAACTGTAGCCTGAACTAATTACCTTGCCGACACTGAATGTCCCTGGGTGCTGCAATACAAAATGGCTGCTACTAATCGCAACACCGTCCGGTCCAGCCAAGCAAGGCCTGCCAACATCACGGTCGATCAACAACTGCAAATGGTTAGCATCATGGTTATTCAGCGCCGAAAACATCTCTTGCACTAACACCTTGCCATTGTGACCGACACCGCGCAGCCCGCCAACAAATCCCCACAATCCAGACAACCCCATATTACGCAGTAACCGAAGCCCCATGTTACTGAGGGTTAACAGGCTGTCGACACCAAAGCCAAAGGCCTGCTTAACCATGGGTAGTAATTCCCAGTAGGCAGCCAAATGACTAATTTTCAGTGCCCCCTGCTCCTCACTGAGACGGTAGCGCAGGTGCATTGGTACGGTGACCACCACCCGCTTTGACATGGCAATCTCAATATTAAGGTCACGCACCACAGTGTTGCCGTTAACGATGTCATGCTGTACATCGAAGGTAATAATATTGGGGGCAATAAAAGAATCATAAAAGCGCGACAATGCATTATTACCTCGTCGACCACTGCGATGATCAAAAATGCCACTCACATGAGGACATGAACCCACAGGGTCTTCGACGACATTGTATTCGGCAAACAGCGCCAACCAAGCGCGCTTATTATGCGCTGCAACAGCAGCAGGTGATCCGTTAATAACACTTAGCTTTTGTTCGGCCGTATACACTGCCACGTCAAATACCTCTGATTATAATTTTCTCGATTGTACAACAACCAATGCGTGTCACTTAGTCGGGACGGTAGTTTTTACTATTTTGCTCTTTGGCCGCCTTACTTTTTTTCAGCATAACATAGACAGATCCCACACCACCGTGACGGGGCTGGGCACTGTGAAAGGCAATAACCTCAGTAACTTCCTTTAGCCAAAGCGCGGTACAGCTTTTTAAGATCCCAGGGTTATCGAGGTTTCTATCTCCCTTGCCGTGAGTCACCAGTGCCGTGCGCACATCGTACTCCAGGCACTGGTGAATAAAATCAAACAGCTCAACCCGAGCTTGCTCGACAGTCATATTATGCAAGTCAATAGTTGCCTCCAGTTCATAGTTGCCCCGCTTAAGCTTGCGGTAAACACCGTGCTGAACACCTTCACGCTGGAACGCCAGCACGGCCAATGGCTCAACCGGTGGAATATGATTAGCCGTCAAATAATTATCCGTCGGCTTTTCCTCACTCGATACCGCCGCTTGGCGCCGACGTTTTTCGCCAGGTGTCGATTTACCGACACCGGTTTTCAAATCTACCCGCGGCTTAACCTCAACCGGGGTTACATCAGCCATCTGCTGAGCAAACAAGTCCTCATCTGAACTCATCGGCCTCTCCTCGCTCAAAAACCAAAAAATATGCGTCAATTATAAAGACAATTGCCTTTAGGTAAACATTGATCAAATAATCTCACCCAAACAGCGATGACCAAACATTGGCCCAAATGCTATTATAGGTACTTGTCCGCCTACTCGAGAGTTCACGTCTTGTCACAAAAGCCCCCCGCCACCGCAAAAAAACGCGGCCGCCCTGCAAAGCTTTCCCGTCTGCAAATTCTCGACGCTGCCTTCGATTTGCTTCAGCGCGAACCCTCGACCGACATTACTATTACCGGTCTGGCTAAGACGATGAAAGTTGCTCCAATGAGTCTCTATACACACATTGAGAACCGTGATGATCTGCTAGAGAGTCTCAGCAATATGGTGCTGGAAAAACTGGTACTGGAGATCGACCCCAACGACCACTGGCAACAACAGTTACGCGGCTGGATTAGCTCGGTGCACAATCATCTCTACAACTATCCTCAAGTGGTGAAGTTACTGGGGCAAAATGGCGCCATACCGATACGCTGGCTTGGCATACAAGCGAAGCTTTACTGTATTCTCGATGGCCTCAAGCTTGACGATAAAACCTTTACCGATGTCGGGCGATGGCTGGCCCGCGAAACCGTCGCTCTGGCATTATTAGAGAACGGTATGCAGATGTCGAGCGACCAGGAAAACGCTGGCCTCAGTCAGGCATTGGATCATATGGACCCTGAAGATATTGCCGTTTACCAGCGTATTCTCCCCCATGTCAGTGACAACCGCGATGACAGCCTGTTTAACTTCAATGTCGAACGTATTATCGACGCGTTGGTGGTGCTCGAACAACGGGCAAACAAATAGCGAGCAATCGCTGCTAAACTATTCTCTTTAGGGCCAAAGGGGCTTAGAATAGCCCCCAAATTTAGCCCCCCCGTCTTGATCCTCGGTACTTACATGTTTGATAACAACGCTTTATCCCAGTTAGGCCAGCTAAAAGCCTCACTCAAAGCCAATAAAGAAGTTCTCACCGCCACCGTCAAAGGGACACAGCAACGTTTTGGCTTTGCCGTACTCGACGATGGCAGTGAACAATTCCTGCCCCCCGAAGAAATGGACAAGGTATTTCCTGGCGACCGCATTGAAATCTCTATTTGCCAAGACAAGCAGGGCAAAGAGTATGCCGAGGTTGAGAAACTGATCGAATCCACGTTGTCTCAATTCTATGCCAGAGTCACCAGCCGCGGTAAGACACTGTTTGTCAGCCCTGATGTTGACCGCATGTCACGATTAATTTACCTGCCACCTGCCGAGCACAAAAAGATCAAAGACGGCTGTTTTGTATTAGCCAAGGTCGACCGCCACCCGATCAAGACAGGCAAGGCTCAGGCCTGTATTATCGCAGTAGTCGGCCATCAGGATGACGATGGCATCGAGGCCAAATACACCCTGGCCAAGAACCAGTTTAATCAGCCCTTGTCCGACGCCGCCAGCGCCGAGGTAGCTGCCATCGATCAATCACTGATCGATACTCTGGCCGCCACCCGTACCGACCTGCGTCAGCTCGATTTCGTCACCATCGATGCCGCCAGCACCGAGGACATGGACGACGCCCTCTACGCCGAACAAGACGGTGATAACTGGCGCCTAAGAGTCGCTATTGCAGACCCCGCGGCCCTGATTGCCAAGGGCTCCGCCCTCGACAAGCTGGCTCAACAAACCATGGTGTCCAGTTATTTACCCGGTGCCTTGGCTCCGATGCTGCCGCCGGCATTAACCAATAATTTTTGCTCGTTACGACCGCTGCAAGACAGGCTTGCCCTGGTCGCCAGCCTGACCATCGACAACGACGGCCAAATTATCGATCAGCACTTCGAAGAAGCCGTTATTCAAAGCAGCGCTAAGTTAAGCTATAAGGATGTTGGCGGCTATATTGATCAACAGACAGACACGGTCGAGCCCGAGCTGAAGCCTGCGATAGACCGCCTTCAACAGGTTGCCCAACGGTTAAATAAACACCGTAAAAGCCAGCACTTAATTATGGACGAGCGCGATGAGTTCCGTTTTAACCTTGCCGACAACGGCAAGATTGATTCTGTCTATTTAGCCGAGCGTACCGCCGCCCATCGCATCGTTGAAGAGTGCATGCTGGCAACCAACCAGGCAACGGCTCGCTTCCTCAGCAGCAATGACATCCCTGCCCTGTTCATTAACCACCTCGGCTTTAAGCCCGAGAAGATTGAAGACATCAACAAATTAGTTGAAGAAGAACTAGGCCAGCAGCCCGCCGACTTAGCGCAGCTAGAAAACTACAAGCCCTTTATACGTTCGCTGCCGACAGCTGATACCAGCCTGGCGTTAAAATCCATTTTTAACCGCAGCCTACAGCGCTCTGAGATCACCACCAGCGCGGCACCGCACTTTGGTCTTGGATTCGATAGTTATACCACGTTTACCTCCCCTATCCGCAAGTACACAGACTTGGTTAACCATCGCGCTATCAAGGCGTTCTTGAACGGTAAGACTGCGGACACCCCCACTCCGGAATTAATTGAAGCCATCAAGCAGGGGCTGTCCAAAAGCCGTCAGGCCAGCAATGATTTTGAACGCTGGCTGAGCTGTCAGTACATGGAGCAATTCAAGGGGAAAATCTTCTCTGGCACCGTCAGTCATACCACCAGCGTAGGCTTCAATGTTAAGCTTGACGATAACGGCATGGTCGGCTTTGTCAGCACTCGCAGCAAGGAAAAAGCCAAGCGGATGAGCCTCGACCAAAGCCGTTGGACGCTGAGCAATAAAGAAGTGAGCTATCAACTCGAACAGCCTGTCAGCGTGATTGTCACCGATGTCGATGTGCCCAAGCGTATGGTGAGTTTCGAGGTGGTTAATACAGCCAGCTAAGGCCTCACGGACAGGGTAAAGAAGCTATTAGGACGATTTATCAAAAATTCGTGCGGCTCTATCAGGATCAACCCCCGAGGAGCCATCACGTTATTAGCAGCCCAATGCTTGCCTTCAATCAAGCGGGGGTGATCGCAACTAGCAGTGCATATTTTACTGTATTCCAAGCCACTGAAGCCTGACGTTGCAAGCAATTATTGCCGGGCGATATCACGATGAATTTTGCTATCAAAACGGCGAGTAGGGGTTCACCCGCCACCTCGCCTAGTCGGCGATAAAACGCAACATAGTCAGGGCTGGAAGTTTACGCAGATAGTTTCTGCTTGATACGCTGACGCTTTTTAAGCCGCAATAAGTGGGCCCTCATATCCATCTTACAATGATTGCAGTTGTTCTCGCCGGCGCTTTGGTTATGACCACACCGGGGGCAGTCAACACTGCCGGCCACCGGTTGTGTATCCGCCGAGGTCGTCTCAGGTTGGGCGTTATTTACAACGGCTGGCTCTTCGCTCTCTTCAGCATCAACAACAGTCTCAGGCGCTGATGTCACCTCTGCTTTTACAACCGGCGCTTCAACTGCGACAGGTTCGACCGCGGCGGGCTCTGCTGTCTCTTGTTCCGTCGCCACGGGTACCTCTGCAGCCTCAGCAGCGACCTCCTTCAACAACGCCTTAGCACCGGCATTGGCAAATAGTGCCTGAAAACGCAGGGCATCAGCCTCGGCCATATTCTTCTTGATGGTTAATAAGCGGCCGGAAAATAGCTTCTCTACTCGCTCATCGGTGAGTTTGAGCTGTGACACGAGGTTCTGTTTGACCGTGGCAACATCAAAGTCACTCAATATTTGGCCACTGAATAGTAAGTTAAAACGACGTTCAGCCATGAATCTACCTATCAATTATTATCTTTATTATTACAGCGAAGTTAACTGGCTGTATCAAATATCAGAACACTGCTCAATGCAGTGTGAGTTTTGTTATTTATGCTACACGAAAGCGATTGAGAACGCAGGTCACCAATAGTCTCTATTTCCATGAGTGATTATTATTCACCATAAACTAACTCAAACCGACTAAATCCAGCCGTACCTGATGGTGACTGGACTCTTATATTCTAGCGAAATTAGGCTCAAATACTATCGGAAAATCATCGATCAGCCAATTTGTGACGCGCATCACACGGGGGTTTAAAAGGTATCGCCGATACTGACATACACCGCCTGCTGCCTATCATCGGAAAGACCGAAACCCAGATACATTGGGCCAATAGGACTGTCGAAACCGAGGTAAATACTTCCCGCATTAATCAGCTCGGAAGGATCAATATCACTCTCGTCATCCCAGACATTGCCCGCTTCTAAGCTAGCACCTAAATAGGCGGGGAAATCAAAGGGCAGCAAGGTTTTATCCGTCAGCCGGTAACTGTATTGCAACTTCGCCAGCATCGAGTACTGTCCCGATAATGCCCCGGTAGAATAACCTGATAACCGGCGAAACCCTCCCAGACTGGCCCGATACTGCGGCTCTGCCGGTGCATTATGAAAACCCTCACCAGACACCGATGTCAGCAACGTATGGTTACCCAGGCTCCAGACCCCCGCAAAGTGAGCAATATAATGCGTGAGATCGTAGCTGGCCCCCATATTCTCATCAGTTTGTGCAGCAGAGAGATTCATATAATACCCGCGTGTGGGAAAGTGGACGTTGTCGATGCTGTCATAGGTGACCAGCATTCTATAACCGGTATCGACAAACGATGATTCACTGCGGTCTTCAGTAGCATCTTTTAGCTCATAGATGCCATCGCTGTAGAAAAGCCCCAGACGGATATCGATGTCGTTTAGCATGCTCTTGCCTAAATCGAAACCCACCGTCGTGCGGGCAACCCACCAGTCCCGTTCAAGCTTACCCGATGTGCCGATCAACTGTTCATAGACATGCTGCCCTTGGTAGGAGAAATACGGCTGAACATAGTAGCTGGTGTTGTAATCTATTGGCTGGTAAAGATCGGTGCTGATAATTGTAGTATCCCCTAGCTGACCGAAGACATACCACTCCGCCCCCAATTTATTTACCCCTTTTTGGCGGTAACTGGTGGCGATATTAAAGCTGCTTCGCCCATTGAAATCATCGGAAAAAATAAGACCAACTCGAAGGTAATCCGAGCCCCAAGAGCGCTCCTTGGTGGTCAATAACAACCCGGTCTTGCCATCGCGAGTAATCAGATCGTAATCGACAATTTCGAAGTAGTCGAGGCTGTAAATATCGGCAATATTGGCTACAACCATTTTGCGATCGAATGGCTTGCCCAGCTGTTGTTCGACTCTCGCCAGCACGAGTTCGTCGCTGATGCCGGAGTTATTTTCCACCTCGATAAAATTTATAATCGGGTTGGGTGAATGACTGATGGCTATTGCCTCAGTACTATTATCGACAAACACGGCCAGCTGTTGCTGCAAGGCCATCGTCGCCTCGTAGCCTCGCTGAATGGCCAGCTCGGTCTTGTCGAACGAGAAGGTGGTGATTTCGTCTAAGTCAGGGCGAATAAGAATATCACCCTTTTTCATTTTACCGATTTGCTCGGCGGTATTTCGCTGCGTCAGTATGGTGAGTACCTGACCCGACATAGCGAGAAAGCTATCGAGCTCATCATCTGTCTTTAACGGCGTCGATATGTCGACCACAATGACCTGATCCACCCCCATCGCCTGCACAATTTCCACCGGCAAGTTAGCCGCAATGCCGCCATCGACCAAAAGGTGGCCATCGTACTCCACCGGTGAATAGACGCCGGGGATTGACATGCTGGCACGGGTTGCTGTGGCCAAGCTGCCGCCTTTAAAGACATAGGGTTCGCCGGTCAGAATATCGGCGGCGACGGCACGGTAAGGTATCGGTAAGTCATCGAAGTTGCGGACGTCTTCAACATCTTTGAACAAGTCTTTCAAAATTAAATTGAGCTGCTGGCCCTGAACAACCCCCTTGGGCAGACGCACTTCGCCATCCTTGATGCTGACACGGTATTTAATCAGGTTTTTGAAATCGTCCTGTTTGCGACGCATCGGCAGGTCGGGACGGTTAGCATCATCACTGAACCCCCCCTTCCAATCGATATGTTTGACTTCTTCGGCAATTTCATCGGCACTGAGGCCGGAGGCATAAAGCGCCCCCATAATTGAACCGGCACTGGTACCGGCGACAGCGCTGACTTGAATATTCATCTCTTCCAGCGCTTTAAAGACACCGACATGGGCAATACCGCGGGCACCACCGCCACTCAATACCAAGCCAACAGTGGGTTTCTTGATCGTTTCTTTATCTAACGATTTGTTCGATGTGTGCGAATTTTCGTCGGCGGCAAATGCAACAACGCTTGCCACCATCAAAAAGCCGCTGATAAGCCAGCGCATCAATTACTCCAAAATAACTATTTTGTTATATTGCGCTAGCTTAGCATCGAGTTAACAGCAGTGGTAGGGCGGACGCTGATACTCGTAGGCCATCGTCATCGCATCAAGCATAGTCCACAGAATATCGAGTTTAAATTGCAAAATAGACAGTGCATCCTGCTGTTGCTGGTAACCGGTAAAATGATCAAGCGTTACCTCTAGACCATGCTCAACATCACGCCGGGCCTCTGACAGCCGTTTCTGGAAATAGCCATAACCCTCACTATCGATCCACGGATAATGTTGCGGCCAACTGTTCAGCCTTTTCTGGTGAATGGTTGGCGCAAACAATTCCGTCAACGAGGAGCACACCGCGTCCTGCCAACTGGCACGACGGGCAAAATTAACATAGGCATCGACGGCAAAACGCACACCGGGCAAGACATGTTGCTCGGATACTATTTCGGCGCGACTTAAGCCGACCGATTCACCGAGGCGAATCCATGCCTCGATGCCACCCTCATCACCGGGGCAGCCATCGTGATCGAGCAGCCGCTGCAGCCATAACTGACGCACCGATTTATCCGGAGTATTGGCCAAAATATTGGCATCTTTAATTGGTATTTTAATCTGATAATAATAGCGATTGGCCACCCAGCCGCGTATTTCTTCCTTGCTGCACTGGCCGCTGTTCATCCGCACATGGAACGGGTGATGTATATGATAATACTGCTCTTTCGCCAGTAGTTGCTCGGCGAATTGCTCTCGTGTCCAGGCTTGTTGCTCGGCCATCTCAGATACCTTTTTCACTGTTTGTTGTGCTGGCGATAATCGGCTGAATCAGGCCGCGGCTATTTTTCGGGTTGCGATACTGCCAGGCGGTATTATCGCCGCCCTCGGCAATAGCTGCATCGACCATGCCCCGCTGGGGGGATTGATAGCAGACCGGGTCGGTGTTGGCAGCATCACCGGTAAATAGGTAGGCCTGACAGCGGCAGCCGCCATAGTCTTCGCCCTTGCTGTCACATCCGGCACAGGGCTGCTTCATCCAGTCGTCGCCACGGTAGCGATTAAACAACGAAGACTGGTGCCAAATATCCTTTAAATCATTACGCCTAATTGACGGGAACTCCGCCTCAGGCAGCACCACGGCCCCATGACACGGCAGCACGGTGCCATCGGGAGTAACACTGATAAACGTCGTGCCCCAACCATTACTGCAGGGCTTGGGCGTGTTGTTAAAATAGTCGGGGACGACAAAGAATACGTCCATTTTGCGTTGTAACCGATCACGGAAGTCGTTGGTGTAATTCTCCGCCCACGTTAACTGCTGCTGCGTCGGCATCAGCGCCGAGCGGTTCTGCCATGCCCAACCGTAATACTGGCAATTTGCCAGCTCAACGAAGTCGGCCTCTAGCTCGTTGGCGAGGGATAACATCGCCGGCAGCTGGTCGATATTTTCCCGATGAAGTACAAAGTTTAACACCATCGGCAGACCGGACTCTTTGATCGCCCTCGCCATGGCTATTTTGTGCTCGAAGCTTTCGGTGCCGGCAAAACGATCGTTGGCAACAGCATTGGCCCCCTGAAAACTGACCTGGATATGGTCGATTCCGGCAGCGCGTAAACGTTTCAGCCGAGACTCATCCATGCCGACCGTCGAGGTAATCAAATTGGTGTAATACCCCATGCCCCGAGCCTCTGCAATAAGCTCCTCTAGATCCGGACGCACCAACGGCTCGCCACCGGACAACCCCAGCTGTAACGCACCCAGCGCCCTGCCCTGGGTAAACACATCGACCCACTCGGCGGTGCTGAGTTCGTTTTTGCTGTAGCGTGGATAATCGACGGGGTTGGAGCAATACGCACACTGCAATGGGCAGGCATAGGTTACCTCGGCCAGTAACCACAGAGGGATTGGCGTCGACGGTTTCATGACGCCACAACCCAGGCCTTGTCGATTGCCACCTGAACAAATTCGGTGACATCGGCCGCCAAGCTTTCCGCCTCAGGGAAACGCTGTTGCAACTCGGCAATCAGTTGCTCCTCAGTTTTACCCTCCCCGAGGGCGAGTAAAATAGTCGATGCCGCCTCGTTCAATTGCACCATGCCCTCGGGAAACAGCAACACGTGAGTGTCCTGGGCAACTTCAAACTGTAAGCGGTATTGTGGATTGAGTACTAAAACAGACACGGTAAGCTCCACTGAATAACTTAAACCACGATATCCATGCCGTCGAAGGCGACAGAGATACCCTCACTATCGAGAATAGCCCGCTCGGGTGAGTCTTCGATCAGTATCGGATTGGTATTGTTGATATGTATGAGTATTTTCTGCGCCTCGGGGTAATCCCGCAACACCTCTATCATGCCACCATCACCCGACTGCGGCATATGGCCCATATCCAGCGCATGCTTGCTGCCGACACCAGCAAAACTCATCTCATCACCGCGCCAAAAAGTACCATCAACAAGTAGACAGTCGGCACGTTCAAAGGCCGCCACTACCGGTTTGCTCATCTCCGCCAAACCTGGGGCATAAAAAACCGATTTATTGGTTCGGGTGTCAGTAATCATCATACCGACATTATCACCGGGGTGAGGGTCGTGACGGTGCGGCGAATAAGGCGGCGCCTTACCATCGACGGCAATCGTGCTAAAGCGCAGATGTTCTATACCATCGATGTCGAATTCGCTGCCATCAATCGGCAGGCTTTTGCGATGGTTACCACCATTCCAATGCTTGAGCATTTCAAACACAGGAAAACCCGTAGAGAGGTCTTCAAACACCATATCGCTGCAGTAAACAGGTAGCGGGCAGCCCTCGCGAAGCATCAATAGACCGGTGGTATGGTCGATTTGGCTGTCCATCAAGACAATGGCCGTGATGCCCGTATCGCGGATACGGCGAGCGGGTTGTAGCTTATCGAAGCCCGCTAGCTGGCTGAGGATATCGGGGGAGGTATTAAACAACACCCAGTGTTCGCCATCTGAACTGACCGCGATCGATGACTGTGTGCGTTTAACGGCATTGATAGTGCCGTCTCGCAACCCCTTACAGTTGGCACAGTTACAGTTCCACTGGGGGAAGCCACCACCGGCGGCAGCGCCTAAAACTCGAATAAACATAGATTCACTACTTTGTTACCACTGAACAGCAAAAAGCCGATATGACGAATCAATACCGGCTAATGATCATTTACTCTGTCGAACGCGAATTAACGAGTATAACGGTAAAGTGTAATTTCGAAACCGAGACGGATTTCTTTAAATTCTGGTTTGCTCCACATAGCGGGCTCCTAAGGTATTGTCTGATGATGGCCGGTAGCTACTAGCGGCATACTGTTATTATCAATGCTTATCTTGATAAGCGATATCTCGATACTAACATAGTTGGGGCAAAACTCTGCGTTAAACAGGTGAGCAATTCTTCATTTAATAATCGTCACTAACCCGCTCTGTAATAACAGCATGCTCAGATTGCTGCCGATCTACCAACCCCCTCTGACTGCGCCACCGCTGCAACTGCGCAGCCACCGCCGTGCCGACGGCAATCTGCGGCTGTGAGGGCTGATAATCTTGCTCCCTCTCCCATTGTCCAACCCACTGTTTAGCGAGATAAAATGCAGATTCAAAACTGTGCTCGCCGAATTCAGTCATAGCTTTTTGAAAATAAGCCCGACCAAAATAGGTAAAATCGGCATCATCGGTACAGCCAAATGAGCTTCGATGGCTGTTCGACGAGGTCATTACCAAGGTATTGGGTGACTGCAAAGCCTCAATAAACCCGCCGGAATAGCAGGCCGACACCATAATCACCTTATATTTTATCGATGATTGCTCGATCATCGAGGCCAACTGTTGATCACTGATATCGACCAAGTCTATCCCGGGCTGTTGCACAGAGAGGTGGTGAGACTTGGAGCCGTGCGAGGTGATCATTAAAAACAGAATGTCCTCGCTGTTCATTGCCCTGGCGACCGCATCGAGGCTGCGCTGCAAACTCGTTGAGCTGGCCAGAATCACATCGTCGCCGTTTGCCTTACTATTAATCAAGGCAATAGAACGGTTTTGGGTGTCGAATTGTCGTTCGAACAACGCCTGTGCATAAGCGGTTTCACGGCCGAATACTCGCTCAGCGCCGACACCGGCAAAACCGATGAAGTACAGTTCAATCCTGTCGTTTTCACCCGCCTTTATCGCGGCGAGTTGCCGCTGCAACACATCGGCCTGGTGATACAGGGCATACTCGGTTTTTATCGGCTGCTGATCTTGAAACTGCGGCTGATCGCTCTCAATCAAACGTCCTCTTTGCCAACGACCATTGTATTGCTTAACCCCATCGACGGCCTTGGCCAATATCACCTGCCCGATACCATCACGTTGATCGTTGGCAAACTCGCCGATATACACATCGCCGTTGGCCAGTTGCTCCCTGCCCTCACCCTCGGCCATACCATAGTGAAAACCGCCACTGTAGTGATAGCCGTCCCCACGGCGCAGCTCACCGCTGCCATGAAAATAGCCCTCACTAAACTCGCCGGTATAGCTCTGACCATCGTCGCTGACATAGACGCCCCGGCCGTGGTACAGGCCTCCAGCTCGATCACCGCTATAGTGCCCACCGCTCACAGCGTCCATCGGCTGGTGCTGAAAACCAAGCCCGGCGATAAAGCCCGCTACCAGGGTCAGCAGTAATACCGCCAACCGGAGCAGGCCAGTGCGACGTGTATTCATCACCGGCTACCGATGCTTACTCCCCGACCGACTTGGGTTTCGGCGGGTTGGCCAGTGTTTTCTTCGCCTCGGAAACATTCTTTTGTGCTTTTTTCACGTCGCTTTCAAGTTTACTCACACGGTCAAAATATCCCTGACTAAGCTTGCTGCCACTTTTAGTGTTTTGCCGATCACCCACCCCCACCTGCGAGCCCTCCAGTAAGGCTTGACGTGCATTTTTCAGCTCTTTTTCAGCCTCTTTAACATTCTTTTGCAGCTCATCTCGCTGCTTCTCGCTGGCTTCACGATCAGACTGATAACTCAACATCTGCTCCTTTGCCTTCTCATCCATCGGCTGAATATTGGCAGGCTTGGGCATTGGAATAGTCTCGGTCTCACCTGTTGTTGGCTTGGTATCGCTGTAACCGATACTGCCGTCGGGATTGACTGTCTTGTAGATTTGCTCCGCCATTAAGGGCGCGGATAGCGCCAAGAACATCACTGTTACTGTTATTTTTTTAAACATTTTTCCACCTTTGTGTTGTCACCATGCCCCTGCCTGGGCTTACCCTAATTGTCCCTGCATACCAATAGCTTATGCCCTGACTGCGGGATAAATCAAACTTCACCCCGCGAGGACTTGCGCCTAACAGGCGAAATCCGTACCCTTGCGTCGGCTTGGAAAGCGAACCTCAACCGTAACTCATCGTTTTGTAAGCCAATAATTAAACACTGCTATGAAATCATTCGCCGCTGAGGATGTTATGTATACCGCCGAACAATTAAAACACTTACTGGCCGACGTCTTACAGATTGATACCGTCGATTTTGACAGCGATACCGAGCTACTCGGCGCCATTGCCGAGTTTGACTCAATGGCTGTTGTTTCGCTCATTACCGCACTGGAACAACAACTTAACATCTCTATTGCCGATGATGAACTGGATACCGAGGCTTTTGTGAGCTTTGCCAGCTTATTGGATCTGATCAACCAACTAGCCGCCTAAAAACAATCACTGCAGGGCTTCGGCAAGCGATAAGCCCTGCATTAAGATTACAGCAGCAGCTCGACAACACTGGGGTGACCTAAAAAACCCTGAGGGCTGGCCGAGGCGCCATAGGCACCGGACTGCAGCACAGCGACATGGTCGCCAACCTCCAATGGCCCCAACGTCATCTTGGCGCCGACAATATCCAGCGGTGTACACAACGGCCCGACAAGTTCAACCGGCTCCGTCGCCGCAGATGATTCGACGCAGCCGCAGGCAACCACTGGATAGTTTTTGCGTAGCACCTGACCAAAATTACCTGAGTTGGACAAATGATGGTGCAAACCACCGTCAGTCACAACATAGGTCTGCCCGCGCGACTGCTTAATATCTGTCACTGTACAGAGATAATACCCCGCCTCACCGACCAAATACCGCCCCAGCTCCATAACACATTCGCTGTCCGCTATTGCCGGCGGTAACTCGTCAAGTAAGCGCTGTAAATTCGCCATAATCTGTGTTGTTTCAAGTGTTGGCTCACCGGGGAAATAGGGAATACCCAAACCGCCACCAATATTGATATGCAGCGGCGGCGTCGGCGCCGCTGCAGACAACCGCGCGGCCAATTCGAAGGTCTTATCATGGGCCTCGATTAACGCCTCTGGCTTAAGATTTTGCGAGCCGGAAAAAATATGCAGGCCGACAAAATCGACAGCGCCAGGCCAGTCGGCAAAGATTGCCGGAATCTGCTCCGCATCGATACCGAACTGCTTCGGACCGCCGCCCATTTTCATGCCGGCAGTTTTTAATTCAAAGTCAGGGTTGACCCGCAGCGCCACCTTGGCCCGCTGATTAAGCCCGCTGGCGATGTCGTTAATACGGGCAAGTTCCAGCGGCGACTCGACATTGATAACCACGCCGCTGACCACTGCGGCCATTAACTCCGCAGACTTTTTACCCGGTCCAGCAAAACTGATGTTATCCGGTCTTACCGAGGTTGCCAGCGCCAATGTTAACTCACCGTGGGAGGCCACATCTAAGCCATCGACCAGCCCAGCCAAGCACTGCACCACCGCCGGCATCGGGTTGGCTTTAATGGCATAATGCAGTTTGATAGCAGGAGGTAATTGTTGGCGCAGCGTCGTTACACGCTCGACAATCTCATCCCGGGCGTAGATATAACAGGGACTGGAGCCGGCAATGGCGATAATCTGATCAGCACGATAACCGGCTATTATCAATTGATTATTGGTCGTATTGAGCCGCTCTAAACGGCTGTGTTTTTTCGCTTTCATTCTACTTACCTAACTCGGCCTGCGCCGCTGAATAACCTTTGGCAATACCACTTCGATCGATCTTACCATTGGGGTTTCGCGCCAACGCGGCGCTCAATACAATATCCGCAGGCAGCATATAAGCCGGCATCTTCTGACGGCAAAATAAGGCTATCGCCTGACGCGCAACGTTGTCACTCTCAGCGCTGTGGCTGGCCACGATAATAATTTTCTGCCCCAACTGTTCATCGCTGACGCCGAAGGCGATCACCTCCTCAATCAAAGGGCAGGCCTGCAACACGTGCTCGATCTCTCCTGGGCTGACTCGGTATCCGGAGGTTTTAATCATCTCATCGTTGCGGCCGACAAAATAAAAGCAGCCATCATCATCACAATAAGCCTGATCCCCCGACCACACTGCGAGTTCATCCGGGCAATAATTATCGACCCAACTCGGCAGCGGTTTAAAACGCTGTGCCGTACGTGCACAATCTTGCCAATAACCTTGTGCAACCAGCGGACCTCGGTGTACCAACTCACCGGTAACACCGGGGGGGCATGGCTGCCCCTGACCATTAATAATCAAGAGCTCACTGTGGGGAATGGCAATACCCATCGATGAGGGCTTCTGCGCCAACATCGCTGACGGTAAATAGGTTGAGCGAAAGGCCTCGGTCAAGCCATACATCAACACCGGCTGCACCGTTGGTAACCGCTGCTGCAATTTACTCAATACCGTCGGCGGCAGATGACCACCGGAATTAGTCCAATAGCGCAGACGATGCTGTTCGGGCCAGTCTAACTCCGCCAGTTGCCGCCACAGTGGCGGCACTGCTGCAATGCCTGTCACCGGGTATTTTGCCGTCGCCTTAATCACATCCCGGGGCATCAAATATTCCAGCAAGACCACGCTGGCACCGACGGCAAAAGCCGTGGTTAACTGGCTGAATCCATAATCAAAACTCAGCGGCAACAGCGCCAGCAAGCAGTCATTGCTATCGTTGGCCAGATACTGCGCCACCGAGGCGGCACCTATCATCATATTGCGCTGGCTCAGCACCACGCCTTTGGGGCTGCCGGTGCTGCCGGAGGTATACAATATGGCCGCCACCTGTTGGTCGTTACCACAATGCTCTGGCTGTTGCTGACTGTCGATTAATTCGCTAAAGGCAAAAAGATTGACCGACGAGGGCACTGCCTGACGATCTTCTTCTGTCCAGCCATCAATCAGTACAATCGTGCGCAGCGAGGGGCACCCCCCTAATCGAGGTAACAGGGTTTTCAGTCTCGCTCGCTGAGTCACCAAGACCGACATGGTGCAATCGTTGATAATGTGCTCGACCTGGGGCGGCTTTAAAATAGGGTTGACGGGGACAAAGCTCAAGCCCGCCGCGCTGGCGGCGAAACAGCTGATCACCGCCTCGGCCACCTTGGGCAAATAGATACCCACCCGCTCACCAACCTCTATACCCTGATGTTGCCAAGCAGCGGCGACAGACAATAACTGCCGGTTCAATTGCCGGTATGTGATCACCCGATCCTTGATCAACAGCGCCGGCCTGTCCGCCGCCCGAAGGGTTAATGAAACCGCGTCAGTGACCGGTTCGAGGTGCTGGCGAATGAGCTGATGTAGGCACTGTGGCATAATTAAGTAACAGCTGTGAAAAGCGGTTATTGTAACGATTTCACTTGCTGGTGCGAGGGCATTTGCGCAATTAGGTCAGGTTTTCGGCCAGCGTCAATATAATTCAACAACATTCATTATTTACTCAACAAATTTTATGATTTTCTTAACAAATGAGTCCGTACTTTGGTGTTACTCAACCCAGCCTCAGGCTACAATTGAGCTTTATCACTGTAAAAATCAAAACCTATGCCTGCCACCACATCTCTGCCCTGCTACACCGCCTGTGATCTTACTGAGGCTGGTCGTCAACTAACGGCCCCTTTTACCCTCGATATTGCACCGGCTTTGAACGCTTGGCAGTGCCAACAAATTCTGCGGCTACTGCCACAAAAACGGCTGGTGTTGAAATTACAAAACGGGGATGAGCAGGCTATTTTGAAATTGTTTTTTCGCGCCAAAGATTATCAGCGCGAAATTGACGGCTGGCAGCTGCTGCAGCAGGCTGAGCTGCCCACTGCCGATATTATTGCCCACCATGCTCAGGATGACCTACAGTATATTTTATTTCAGTGTATTGACGGTCAATCTTTGGCCCACCACTGGCAGCAACAGGGTGGCAAACAGCAACAGATCGATTTATTACTTCGGGCACTGCCTACCCTGGCGCAGATGCACCGAGCTGGCCTGATACAGGCTGATATTCATCTGGACAATTTCTTACTCCATCAGAATCAGCTTATTTTAATTGACTACGCCAGCATCAAGCAGGGTGACAAGCCGTTAAAACCAGCACTGGCCCAACACAATCTTGCCTTTTTACTGGCTCAACTGCCGAGTTATTACGCCCGCTTTTACCCTCAAATCGTGAATCAATACATACTGAACGCCAGCGATCAAGATTACGCCAAGGCTATCAACATCCCCGACCTAACCGCACAAGTGAGCTCGCTGAGAGAAAAACGTTGGCTGCATTTTGAAAAGAAAATAGCCCGTGATTGCAGTGAGTTTATCGCCCTTCAGTCTTTCAGTGAGCGCACCGTGATCAGACGGGACTGCCACTCACCGGCGATGATGGCCTTACTCGACAACCCCGACTTAGCCATTGCCGATGGTCATTATCTCAAACAGGGCAACAGCGCCACCGTTAGCTTGATCAGCATCGACAACCAAGCCTATGTCATCAAACGCTATAACATTAAGGGCTTTGTTCATGGCATTAAGCGTGCACTGCGGGTGACCCGAGCCTGGTCCTCTTGGCGCAGCGGCTATAAATTGATCTTTGAAGGCTTAACAACGCCACTGCCAGTCGCCATAAAAGAACAACGCATCGGTGTTATTCGCCGGCAAGCCTATCTAATTTGTCGCGCCGTCGACGGCAAGGATTTGTGGCAGGTCTACAATGATGGCGAAGCATGTCCAGTCGATAAAACAGTACTCGACCAGCAAGTTATCGCGTTATTCGAGGCCATGCTCAGCAGCCGAGTTAGTCACGGCGACTTCAAGGGCACCAATTTAATCGTCACTGCCGAAGGCCTTAATGTGATCGACCTCGATGCCATGACGCTGCACAATGATGACAAAAGTTTGAAAAAAGCCCTGAAAAAAGATCTCGCCCGCTTTATTCGTAATTTCGAGCCCGTGCAACAACAGCACTTCGAGCTGCTCCTCTCTGACTTTTCTGGCAAACTCGACGAGTCATCTATCGCGGGCTAAACAGTGGCCGCGCCGCTGTTTAGCCGCTAAAATACCCCCACTATTTCACTGTTGAGAAAATTATGGCTATTCACTGGTTTCCCGGCCACATGCACAAGGCACAAAAGCAGATCCGCGAGATCATGCCGATGGTCGATATTATTATCGAGGTACTCGATGCCCGCCTACCCTACAGCAGCGAAAACCCGTTGATCGCCGAGATCCGCGGCGACAAACCGGTGATTAAAGTCTTAAATAAGGCTGATTTAGCCGACCCCGAGGTGACCGAGAAATGGCGTCACTACCTCGAGCAACAACAGGGCATACGCACCCTGGCAATAACCACCAAGGACATCGCCGCCTGCAAAGAGATCCCCAAGATTGTCCGTGAGATGATTCCCAATAAGGGGCATACCGCCACCAAGCCCATCAACACCATGATTGCCGGCATCCCCAATGTCGGTAAATCGACGTTGATCAATATTCTTGCCGAGCGCACCATTGCCAAAACAGGCAACGAACCTGCGGTTACCAAGGCCCAGCAACGTATTAATTTACGTGACGGCGTGGTGCTGTATGACACCCCCGGCATACTGTGGCCAAAAATTGAAAACCCCAACAGCGGCTACCGCCTAGCGATGACCGGCGCCATCAAAGACACCGCCATCGAATATGAAGACGTGGCCCTCTACGCCTGTGAATATTTATTAAAAAACTACCCCGAGGAAATGGTCGAGCGGTACAAACTCGACGATACCCCGCGCAGCGACATTGAACTGTTAGAGGCGATAGGTGCCAAACGCGGCGCCAAACAAGCCGGTGGCCGAATTAATCTGCACAAGGCATCAGAGGTTGTACTGCACGAACTGCGCAGCGCCACACTGGGTAGAATCACGGTAGAGAGGCCAGAGCAGATCGCCGGTGAAATTGTCGCCGTCGAGGCCGAAATACAACGCAAGGCCGATGTTAAGGCCGCCCGCTTAGAAAAAGCCAACCGCGGTAAACGCAGCCCCAAGAAGACATAACACTTAACAGACCAAAGCAGAATAATTTCTGCCGCTGACTGCCACAGCCCGAGGCCTAGGTCAGCGCGTCAACCAACGTGTTTTCCTCAATCAAGCTATCAACTCTAATACTTCTAATTGGGACTGAGTTATCGATGGCCGCAAGGCTATTGGTAACCCTGCCCCCTGTCACCACCTCACCCAATCGAACTATTGTGTGGTGCCCAGCTGCGTGTAATAGTTTACTCAATAATTATAATGATGAGAGTAATCAACATGTCTGACAAAGCATCCAGCGAACAACGTATTTTATCCGGTCAAAGCTGGGATGATTTTTGTGATGCACTCAAAAAAGCAGGTCGCGACGTCGTTATGGCCGATACTGCCCCCGATGATTTACTGGCTCGTGCAGAAGGCTGGCGCTATATGGCGCGCCTGACACGGGCTGGTCTTGCCTCCTTTTTAGAAGCCACCGGCCCCACTACGCCAGAGTTTAGACAACCGGTAGGACACACCATTAAAATGGGCATGGACAATCCCGACAACGTCTATTTGTCCACCTCTATCAGTGGTGAATACAGCTATAAAATTACCGGCAAACGTGGCACCGTTCACTTCTGTGGCTTTGGTTCGCAGGCCGGCGGTTACGGTAAAACCGGCACCTTAGAGACCACCGGATCCCTCGATATTTCCAATATTGAACTCGATGAAGATGGCGGTTTCGAGGTGATTGCATCGGCCACACCGCACAAAGGCAACTGGCTGCCAATGACGGCCGACACCAATATGATTCAGTTGCGCCAATCCCATGCCGACCGAACAACTGAAATACCGGCCACCGTCACCATCGAGCGTATCGACGGCCCGGCTGAACCTCGCCCCTTCGACCCTCTCCGCGTTGACAACGCACTGCAAAGCGCCGCCTTTTTTGCCCACGGCACCTCGGCACTCTTTGCCAGTTGGTCTGAAAAATTCAAATCGCATACTAACGAATTGCCTCGCTTCGATCCCGCTGTCGCCCTGGCCGCCGGTGGCGACCCCAAAATAGCCTATTATCACAGCTATTTTGATATAGCCGACGACGAGGCCTTGGTGATCACGCTGACGCCACCCGAGTGTGATTACTGGAATATTCAACTGGCCAACTACTGGCTAGAGAGCCTCGACTACCGCTTTTACCCCGTCCACTTTAATCATCATACCGCCAGCTATAACGATGATGGTACGGTTACCGTGGTCATCTCACCAACAGACCCTGGCTGCAAAAACTGGCTCAATACCTGTGGCCATAATCAGGGCACCATGTGTGTACGCTGGGTCGGTGCCGAACAGCACCCGACACCAAAGGCTCAACTCGTTAAGCTTGCGGAGTTAACATAATGTCAGTGGATTTATCCGTCAACAGCGTGTTAGAAGAAGCCAAAGACAAGACCGGGTTGAATGATTTTGGCGACCAAGGTTTCTTAACAGGCCTCACCGTTTTAATGCAGACCTACGACCAAAACGGCCTCAGCGATGCAGGAAGGTTAGCCAGCCGCGGTAGAATCGTTAACCTGTTAGCCGAGCGCTTGCGCATCGAAGACAGTTTTAAAAAACAGCCTGAGATCCGGGATTTAAAGATTTCAAAACCGATGTTTCTAACTGGGATGCCCCGCACCGGCACCTCGGCTCTGCTCAATATTTTAGCCAGCGACCCCGCTGCCAGACCGCTTAAGCTCTGGGAGGGTTACAACCCGTCGCCCTACCCTAACTTGGCTGAGGGCGAAACCGATCCGCGTTACTCCATTGTCAAAGCGGCTTTTGAAAAAGCCAGCGACCTCAGTAAAATACACCACACCTCGGCGGATACCCCCGAGGAGTGTATTCATTTATTCAATCATACTTTTGAAGATGTGCAATTCGGCATCGAGGCCTTTTTAGAGCCCTATGCCAGTTTTTTCAAAACCGTCGATCGGACCAAACAATACCAATACCACGGCGAGTTATTGCGCATGCTGCAGTCACGACAGCAGACTGATCGTTGGTTATTAAAATCACCGTATCATCTGTGGTCACTGGATTTGATGGTCAAGCAACACCCCGATTGCTCGATTATTATTACCCATCGCGACCCCCGTGAAGTGGTTGGCTCCTATTGCAGTATGATGGCCTATTTAATGCCCGACAGTGAAAATGCCGATCTTAACGCCCTGGGTAAAGGGGTGTTGGATTATCTGGTCGATCAGGTCAACGGCAGCATCGAGCAACGCAAAAACATCAGTGACAAGCGTATTCTCGATATTCAATACCGTGATTTTGTTAACGATAACCAATCGGTCATCGACAGTATTTATCATCACTTCGAGCTGCCTTACGGCAAGGATGTACAGCAGCCGATCAAGCAGTACATCGCCGACCACCCCCAGGGCAAGCACGGCAGCCACGATTATCATCTGGCCCAGTTTGGCCTCGATGAAGCCACCGTGCTCGATCGCTTTGAGCGCTATACCAAGGCCTATAATATCGCCCTGTAAACACCAAAAATCACCGCACAGTATGGCCTCGGTCACCGGGCCCACTTCCCCACCGCTACGGTGCCGGCATTAAATGACCGACTTTCACCAATATGACTGTTTCTTCGACGACAAAGGGGTGGTGACTGCTCTGGTGCGGGCTCCGTATCCAGCTGCCGACAGGATATTGTCCGTATTGGTCCTCAAACTGCCCCGATAGCACCAGAATCTCCTCACCACCAAAGTGTTGATGGGGCTGAAATACCTCGTTGGCCGGCCACTTCACCAGGGCGGTATGCTGACCTTCAAAATCATGCAGCGGCATCACCTGCAGGCCGCCGATCCCCGGCCGCCAAGCGGCCTCAAGAGTATTGACCCGAACCTCTTCGCCGTCACGGCGGTCAAATTGATTGAGTTTTACAAATAATACGCAGCCTTCTTTGCTGAAAGGGCTGTGACTGCTACCCGGTGGATTGCGAATGTAGCTGCCGGCGGGATAGTCGCCGTGCTCATCAGAAAACACGCCCTCTAAGACGAAAATCTCCTCGCCCAGGGGATGCTGGTGGGCGCTAAAATTAGCCCCGGTCTGATAACGAACAATACTGGTGGCGTGGCCGCTCTCACGGTTTTCTCGCGCCAGTGGCTTGCGTTCAACACCGGCCATCGGGCTTTCAAGCCAGGGTTGCTCGGCACTGTTAATCACCACCTTGGATGTGAAATCCATATTAAAATTTTCCACTGTACTCTCCATTATTTTCTCTGTTTACCCACCACAATCGATGAGCTGCCAACACGGGGGCTATAGCGTCTACCCGCAGTGCCTACAGCTTTATCCAGAAACCTACATCGGTGGCCAATATATTCAGGCAAGCTGGAGTGTAACAAATATCAAAGAAGCTACCACCGCAGGGTTATTGTCCCGCAGCCGCTATCGGCTTAAATTAATCCCTAGACTCACTGGGGATTACTTCTTATGTCAACAATTCAACACACCGGTTCTTACTACGCTGACTCGGCCAATAATAAAACGCCTTATCCTCAACTGGATGGCAGTATTGATGCCGACGTCTGCGTCATCGGTGGTGGCTACAGTGGACTTTCCTCTGCCCTGCATTTACAGGAGCAAGGGTTTAATGTGGTGTTACTGGAGGCCGGTCGAATTGGCTGGGGGGCCAGTGGTCGCAACGGCGGTCAGCTGATCAACAGCTACAGCCGTGATATCGACCATATCCGTAGCCGCTTCGGCAGCGAGGCCGGGGATATGCTGGGCAGTATGGCCTTCGAAGGCAATGCCATTATTCGCCAACGTATCAAGCAATATACTATAGATTGTGACCTCAAAGACGGCAGCTTCTTTGCCGCCAATACCACCAAACAACTACAGGGCTTTGAGCAGACTAAAGCGCTGTGGGAAGGCATCGGCCATCAGCAACTGTCGATGGTCAGCGCCGAAGAAGTTGGTAATATTGTCAACACCGACCGATACTGCGGCGGTCTACTCGATATGAGCGGTGGCCATATCCACCCCCTCAACCTTGCCCTCGGTGAAGCTGAAGCCTTCGTCGCCCTTGGCGGTCAAATCTTCGAGCAGAGTGAGGTCATCGACGTGGTGCGCTCACCACTGCAAATTAAAACTGCCCATGGCGAGGTAAACAGTAAATATGCCGTGGTCGCCGGCAACGCTTATCTCGGCGGTTTGATCCCCGAACTCGCCAGCAAAACCATGCCCTGTGGCACCCAAATCGTCGCCACCGAACCGCTCACGGATGAACAGGCCAAGGCCTTAATCCCCAGCGATTATTGTGTCGAAGATGGCGATTACCTACTCGATTACTTTCGTCTCAGCGCCGATAACCGGTTAATTTACGGCGGCGGGGTTAACTATGGCGGTGGCGACCCGTCTGATATTCAGCGCAAGATTTTGCCTAAGTTGAAGAAAACCTTCCCGCAACTCGGTGATATTAAAATTGATTACAGCTGGGGCGGCGACTTCCTATTAACCCTGTCACGTCTGCCCCAGTTAGGCCGGCTGAATAACAACATTTATTACTGCCAGGGCTACAGCGGCCACGGCGTCACCACCACCCACCTCGCCGGCAAACTGATTGCCGAGGCGCTGAGCGGCGATGCCAAGCGCTTCGATGCCTTTGCCAATCTGCCCCACTATCCGTTCCCCGGCGGCCGTCTATTACGCACACCGCTGACGGCAGCAGCGGCCACCTATTACAGCCTGCGGGATCGATTGGGGATATAAGTACCCGCGACAACAGGATCTCACTGCGCGTTGAGTCAAAGACTACAGCGCAGTGACTTCACTGATCGCGAATATCTTTTACTGAGCAGGCAGTGGAATCACGGAGCGAGTGCGAAGTTCCACGGGGTGAAATACCAAAACGTTGTTTAATCTGCTGACGTCAACAACGTCACCGCCACCCTGGCAGCCACAAAGTCTATCAGCGCGTGCTCCATCGACAGCGGCAACGCGATGGTCATCTGCAGCTCGCCACCGTAATCGACATCCACCAGCTGCCCTTCTGCCCCCTCCAGCCAACGCCGAATCTCGGCCTCACCGGCGTAGTCGCAGAGCAAACGGTGCTCAATCATCGGCACCAGAGTCTTGGTCTGCAGGGTTTCCACCGCCTGTTGGGTCGAGGTCGAATACGCCCTGACCAGACCGCCAGCACCCAGTTTGATGCCGCCAAAATAGCGGATTACCACCACGATAATATCGCCGATACCGCGATGATTAAGCACGTTAAGAATCGGCTTGCCCGCCGTGCCCGAGGGCTCGCCGTCGTCGCTAAACGCCTGTGAGGTCGGCTGCTTCGGGTCACCCAATAAATAGGCCCAGCAGTGGTGGCGGGCGTCGGGGTAATCGATTCTGGCCTGTTCAAGCACCGCCATCGCCTGCTGGCGATTACCGGCATAGGCTACGCGTGCAATGAATTTACTTTTCTTAATTTCATAGCAAAGCTCAACAGCCTCTGCAGGAATAGCATAAGGTTGCTTATTCATTGCCGGCACGTTTCATTTTTTTACTCTCCGCTCGCATACTGTAAAAGTTGCCACTGAGCATGATTAAGCCGCCGACTAACAAGTAGATATCGATCGACTCCTGATAAAAAATATAGCCGATGATGGCAATCAGCGGCAGACGCAGAAAATCCATCGGCACCACCACGGTGACATCGGCATAGACCAGCGCCTTGGTCATCGAAAAATGCGCCAACAAAGCCGTGCAGGCAACGACTAATAGCCAGAACCCATCCAGGCTTTCAACCGACTGCCACTGCATCATTGCCGGTATCGATGACAGCGTGCCCTGCACTAATACCATGAAAAACAAGATGGCCAGGGCGCTATTATCGGCGGTTAATTTACGGGTAATGGTATGGGTGAGGCCAAAGAAGACGGCACTGATTAATACCGCAAACGCGGCAGGGCTGATAATCTCGATGCCCGGGCGCAGTATCACCAACATACCGATAAAACCCAAGCCGACGGCGACCAGTCGCGGCGGCGTCATTTTTTCGCCGAGCAACAGCACCGCCAAAATAGCCGTCCAGATCGGCACGGTAAACTCGATGGCAAACACCTCGGCCAGAGGAATCATAGAAAGACCAAAAAACCAGCCATATTGAGCGGCGAAGTGGCTGCTATTGCGCAGAATATGCCAGCCTAATTGGCCTCGATGTAACTGTGGCCAGGCACGAGCATAGGTCAAAATAGACGCAATAATCAGCAGCCCGATGAGGCTACGAACAAACAGAATTTGGCTGATGGGAAGATTGGCGGTCAGCTCTCGGCCGGCAACAGCCATTAACATAAACTGGCTCAACGCCAGCAACATCCAAAGAGCGGCCTTAACGACTAACGATTTCTCTTGCACTGACTCACCTAACCGCAAAACAACAGGAAGCGGCTAGGCTACCTCAAAGCTCTCAGCCCTGCCAGTGGCTGACGAAATCCTCGGTATTGAGGTCGGGTAATTTTTTCGCTTCACCCATGCGGGTACCGAGATAGATAAAGCCAACAATACTCTCATGGCTGGCAAGGCCCAGCGCTTGGTTGACGGTGTCATTGGTAGCCATTGGGCCGGTACGCCAGACGCCGGCATAGCCGAAGGACTCCGCCGCCAACATCAGGCCGTGGACACCACAGCCGGCACTGATGACCTGCTCTTGCAGCGGCACACCGTCTTTCTCTGTGGGGTTAACAATGGCCACAATCACCATTGGCGCACGCAACGGCTGACCGCGCAACCGCTCGAGCTTCTCCGTCGGGGCATTGGGGTCACGGGCGAGCTCGGCCTGGGCGTAGATCTCGCCCAGCTTGGCTCTGTCGTCACCGCCGATGACGAGATAACGCCAGGGGCGCAATCGACCGTGATCCGGCGCCCGCAGTGCCGCTTGAAACATCTGCTGACAGTGTTCAGGGCTGGGGCCAGGCTCCTGTAATCGAGGGGCTGAGTTGCGCTGGAGTAAGGCATTTAAGACCGACATAACACTACCTGAATAAAATAAATCAATAAGTCATGGGCATATTATTGAGAGTGATTATCAAAATCAAGCCGTCACGCACCAACCAACACACTGACAGCATCACCGCCTAGGCTTTTCGCTCGCCTACTTGTACATTGCCATTCTGAAAAAACTGAGCCACCTGCAAACGCTTGCGGCCGATCAGCAGCGGGCCGTCGTCGAAAAACAAAAAATTCTTCCAACAGCGTTGAAACACCGCCCAGGTGGTCTCAATCACATTATCAGAGTCATAACAAAAATAGACCACGGTATTGTCATCCCAGTCGATGTTTTCCAGCACTGCCTCGGGCAACGTCGACTCCTCGCTATCCCAAGCCTCCTGCCATCGATCATTGACCTTCCAGGTCTTTTTTGCCGCTGCCCAGTCACCGTTGGTAAAATGATCCGGTTCAGTACTCAGTTCACTGATATTGAGCCCCCACACTTCGCTGCTACGCTGCGGTGTCATCGGCTTAATAGCGGCCAAGTCCTCGGCACTGACCGGCAGATCTCGATGGCGAAAAACCCAGGCTTTCTTGTATTCATCAAACGGTATGTAGTTCATCTGGCGGCTCACAGTAAAATATCGGCCAATTGTAACAGATCATCAGCGCCGCGTAATGAGGCTATAACCATCACTGCGGCAGGCTGAAGGGCAACTTTATTTTTGCTTAAACCGGCAAAAAAACGTATAGTGCGCCCCTATTTTTGACCCAACCATTTTTACTCATCGACAACCTAGGATGCTCGCCTTGATCTCTACAGCCAACATCACGATGCAATTCGGCACCAAGCCGCTGTTTGAAAACATCTCTGTTAAATTCGGCGAGGGCAACCGTTATGGCTTAATTGGCGCCAATGGCTGCGGTAAGTCGACGTTTATGAAGATTCTCGACGGCTCGCTTGAGCCCACCGCCGGCAACGTCAGTATCACGCCTAACGAGCGTGTCGGCAGGCTGCATCAGGATCAATTCGCCTTCGAAGAGTTCTCCGTTCTCGACACCGTGATGATGGGTAATAAAGAGCTGTGGGACATCAAGGTTGAACGCGACCGCATCTACTCACTGCCAGAGATGAGCGAAGAAGACGGCATGAAGGTGGGCGAGCTCGAATCTCAATTTGCTGAGATGGACGGTTATACCGCCGAGAGTCGCGCCGGTGAACTGCTCATCGGTGCCGGTATCGATACCGATTTACACTGGGGACCAATGAGCGAGGTTGCTCCCGGCTTGAAAGTCCGTGTCTTATTAGCCCAGGCACTGTTTTCTGATCCAGACATTCTGCTACTTGACGAACCCACCAACAACTTAGATATCAATACTATCCGCTGGTTGGAAGGTGTCTTAGACAGCTACAAGTGCACCATGATTATCATCTCGCACGATCGCCATTTCTTGAACGCTATCTGTACCCACATGGCCGATATCGATTACGGCACCATCAAGCTGTACCCGGGTAACTATGACGACTTCATGTTTGCCTCGACCCAGGCCCGTGAGCGCATGCAGAACGAGAACAACAAGAAGAAGGCCGAGATGGCCGAGCTGAAGCAATTTGTTAGCCGCTTCAGCGCCAATGCCTCCAAGGCCAAGCAGGCGACCTCACGGGCCAAGCGCTTAGAGAAGATTGAACTCGACGACATCAAGCCATCGACACGAGTAAACCCGTACATTATCTTCAACCAAGAGAAGAAACTGCACCGTCTGGCACTGGAAGTAAAGGGCCTGGGCCACGGTTTCGATGATGGCGAGCTGCTGTTCAAAAACTCCGACCTGATGGTTGAAGCCGGCGAGCGCATCGCCATCATCGGCGCCAACGGTGTCGGTAAGACGACACTGTTAAAATGTTTGATGAACGAGTTAACACCCAGCGAGGGTGGCTACAAATGGGCCGAGAACGCCCAGGTCGGCTACTACGCGCAGGATCACGCCCGCGACTTCCCCAAGCCGGAATCGCTGTTCGATTGGATGAGCTACTGGCGCCAAGAGCACCACGACGACCAGATCGTTCGCGCCACCCTAGGCCGCCTGCTTTTTAACGCCGAAACCCAGAAAAAGGACGTTCAGGTTTGCTCCGGTGGTGAACAGGGTCGCCTGTTGTTCGGAAAGATGATGATGGAGGACAACAACGTCCTACTGATGGATGAGCCGACCAACCACATGGATATGGAATGTATCGAATCGCTAAACTTAGCGTTAGAGAACTACCCCGGCACCTTGTTGTTCGTCAGCCACGACCGCGAGTTCGTCTCGTCACTGGCCACCCGTATAATCGAGATAAAAGACAACGAGATTGTCGATTTCCACGGCAACTACGAAGATTATCTGAAGTCGCAGGGTATCTAACCCCTGTTCGGGGTCGGCAGTCGGCCGACCCCGTCACCCACCCGATTGCCTCCCGTAACACTATTACAAAGTCAAATCACTGTTAGCGCTCGTTTGTGCCAGCGACATTTATCGACACTTATCGAGACTTTTACAAATCACCTGATCGAGCTGATTATTGGCCTCATCATAGACGGTCAAGATGATATTCCATTGATCACCCTTTTCGAAGTTAGTGCTCATCGTCGATGTCGCAAGGGTTTCACCCGATTTAATGATTAACTGCCCGCTCTGCTGCATGCTGGCACGGTTGCCATTATTGCGCCGTTCCACGGCCAAGCGGTACCGCAGCTTTGCATCAGCGTTAGAAAAGACTTGACCACGAAGTGTCATCGCATGGCGGCCTTGATAGTCTATTTTAATAGACGATTTTACTTTATCCATAGCAAAAAGCGGCGCGCCTATTGCTAGGAACACCGTTAAGGAAAGAGTCTTTATCGCATTCATGAAGAATATCAAAAGTGAAAGAAAGAGAGCCTAACCCCAAACATAGGGCCAGACTCTACGTAACCCGCTATGGATTACCTTGCATGATATTTGCGGTGTTGCCACCACCCACCTGCAATTCTGCAGCAAAGTTATTGCTACCCCACTGGGTTATATTGGCGGTATTCACACCATTACCATTACCAAACTGAGCCACTAGGCCAAGAGACCCGTCACCATTCTGAGTCACAGTCGAGGCATTTAACAAGCCCGCCTGTACAACCGCAGCGGTCTGGTTGGTACCATCTTGATCAATAACAGCAGAGTTACCGCCGGCTAGAACCTGGCCTATAAAGGCATTATGGCCTGAACCTGATTGATCAATAGCGGCTATATCAGCCACGCCTAATGCCTGCAATATCGCCGCATTGTTATTCTCACCAGTCTGATCAATGGCAGCAATAGCCAAGGCCGTACCCACCTGGGTGGTATAGGCATTCATGTTCTCACCATTCTGGTTGATGAACGAGGCATCAAAGGCACTATAATGCTGCTCGACATTGGCATTCAAGTTCGCACCTGTTTGCTGTACGCCGGCATAGACGCCGTAGGAATTGCTTTGATTTACCGATGCATTTAATAAACCCGCGCCGGCTCCGGTTTGAGAGACATCAGCTAACATGAACTGACCGTTGTTTTGATTAATCGTCGCGACTTGCAACTGGCCAGGGCCAGAGGTGTTCTGATTGATATTACCCGAGCCGTTTTGGGTATTGGACTGCAAAACCCACCCAGCCTTGGCACCACGGAAGCCGCCCTGATTAATGCTGGCCGAATCGCCATCAGAGTTTAGCTGGAAAATAATACCCGCATTAGCCGTCTCACTACCACCTTGGGTCACCGAGGCACTGGAGTTTATCGCATTATTTTGCGCAATCGCTGCAGCATTGGCAACCACTGTGCCTGACTGCATAATATCGGCGCTGCTCGTCCCATTACCACCGACTTCAGCAATAGCGGCCACGTTGATTGCAGCTATACCCGTCTGCGTAATACTACTATTTGAGCCATCGGTACCCACTTGCGTAATGACTGCAGCATTGAGCGCAAGCACACCGCTTTGATTAATCGTGGCGGTGGAGTTCTGGCTGCCGCCCACGGTAAATATCCCCGCACCATTACCGATTACTGCACCTGACTGTACAATGGTACTGGTATTGTTATCACCCTCGACAACCACTAACGCATTATCAATACCGAGGGTATTCGTTTGCGTAATAGAGCCGCCATTACCGGTACCCACTTGCGTTGAATTCGCATTGAGTAAGGTTGGAAGGTCTGTACCAGTATCCTGAGTAATCTGCATACTGTTGCCATCACCCAGCTGAAATATCGTACCGGTGGCAAAGTTTAGCCCGACGTCAGAACCTGTTTGTGTCACGCCACCCGTGTTGGCATCGCCTAGTTGAGTGATAGTTGCTGTTCTGCCACCGGCGAACGATGCAGTTGAAACTAGCAGTAACGAGACTGCGATTGGAGTTAACTTAAACATAATAAATTCCTTTTGATTTCCAAGATTTTAACGACTCTTTATGTGCATTTTTATATGCATTCCCTTTAACGCCAAAGCGTTATGTTTTAGTCTTCAAACAAACAACACTCATTGCTGCCTTGACACCTCCTTGCTTAATTGTAATGACGGACGACTAACACTTTAAAATTTGTATTGGTATTCACCTCAACCTTTCTGTCAGAGGCATAGGTTTCCACAATGGTCAGGTTGCCAACACCATTTTGGTTGACAACAGTTTCATTATTATTGCCCACCTGCACTGCTAAGACGCCACTGGCGGCTCCCTGCTGATTGATTTCAAGTTCATTGTTGTACCCCAGCTGAATGCCGGCTCCATAGAGGTAATATCCCTGTTGATTGACCTCCAGCGAGTTGCCCACACCGAGCTGAAAACCCGCCGCAGCATTGGCACTGCCGGTCTGATTCACCGAGGCCGTATTGTTGATGCCGAACTGGGCGAGAAATGAGTCGTTACCGTTACCCGTCTGCTCAGTCTCGGCCAAGTTATCGCCAACCTGGCGTGTTTGCGCATTATTGCCGTCACCAACTTGCTTGATTGTGGATGCTGAAGAGGTGGCAATCGAGGGGCTGTTTTGTACGACGGGGGGAGGCGTCAACAGCGGCTCGAGTTCATCGAACCAGTCAATATCCTGCGCCAGAGCCGAGCTGGAAATAACCCCAAAGGATAGGATTAAAAAAACCGCCCGTATTAATCTTCCATGAATAATAGGTTTCATCGTATCACCGATACTAATGATTGTGTGTACATTAAGTATTGTCGAAATCGGTATTTTTTATATACGACGAAAATATTAATCTTGCACCAAAAGCGTGATTATTTTCTGCTATCAGCGCAATTTTTTGCGGGCTCACTCACCACCTTATTTTCTTTTATAAATGTGAGGCTCATGGTCGTCGACCACAGGCTGTCGATGTTCATACTGCTGCATTAGATAGGTTGCCAGCGTACTCTCCGGCCAATCATTAGGGTTTTTAAGCTGCCACTGGTTGCGCTGTACGCCCTGGGCAATGATATGGATAACCGCGGCCTCGATGGCGGCCTGCACGCACAGCTGGGCAGGCTCGTTGACCGTCACACCGATCTCCGCCTCCAGCAGTTCCTGATATTCGATAAACTTGAACACACCGGCCTGCAGCTCTGTCGAAAGAATAGTCTTAGAAGTAGAGACATTATTGAGCACCTGGCCGCTGCGTATATCGATCAATCGCAAATTGATCGTGACCTGATCAACCTGGTATTTTTGATCGCCACCGATACCGAGATAGCGAGCCCCTACACCACCGGTTTGTACATTGCTTTCATAGGCGATAATCCCCCCCTCCATCAACACATTGGCGGCGACTAATGAGGGTAAATAATCGCTATTATTAGACGGTGCATTGGGCTTACGCTGCGCGGCGCGTATGATTTTTCGCTCTGTTAATAGATTCTGTAAGCCTTCTCGCTCCAAGGTAATAAACCAATTGGAGTCATGCAATGCCTTGGCCAGCATCGCTGCCCCGCCTTGAGTGACTGCGGTGGAGAATGAACTTGAGGGATAGGAGCGGTATTGCCCTGTTTGATCTCGAAAACTATAAACTGAGGCAACAATGCGCCCCCGGGGTTCAGGCAGGGATACAAGCTCTTTGTAGGTTGCCGTCGCCGTCGCTAACTCCGCACGATCAGGCCCACTGACGTAGTAAGTCTCGACGGTATTACATGCCGATAAGACAACCACAAAAATGATTATTAATGCTGTCTTCATGTGGCCACTCCTTAGCCAAAAGATTACACGGCTTTATACAACAAAATGCATACTCATTCAGTCAGACTATCGACAATAATCTCCGACGTTTCACCGGTGAGACGGTCTCTAATATCCACTTCTAATACGCCATCACTGTCGTCTACCTCAATAAAAAAATCATCGGTTTGCAACGTCCCCCCCTCACCGTTATTCAACAAATCATTCAGTAATCGTTGTTCCAGCGAGGTGGTAAAACGTTCTAATTTAGAAGGTTCCTCATACTCTCTGGCATCGGGGTCTTTATGCTTATTTTGTGCATTGGCAGTATCGAGAAGGTAACTCGAATTAATTGGGCTGCCGCCAAAACTAGGGTTCACCGGCTGATAAATCAGTTGCCCCGAGAAAACACGCCCTGTAAACAACAGCACAAAGATTAAAATAAATAATTTTATAAACATTCCCTGTTAGCTCCTCTATTTAAATTCATCGTAATCTAAATCAAAATGATCGGAGAATTTTTCATTCAACTGTATCTTCTGAAACTCCCGAGTTATCTGCTGAGCAGCCTGCATAGCCACTTCCTCAGGCTGGCTTTTGCCGGGGTTCATAAAGGTTCTAAACAGTGTTTTGCCGTTATATTCTATCCACACCAAGCTGCCCCAGCGAGCCGACGGACGTTCAAATACTGTGAAATTATGCGGATCCTCCGGGTAATTTAGACGGCGGTAGTCTGTTAACTGTCGGTAGAATCGATGACCGGCGGTGGTAATGGTGCGGTTAATAATAATGCCGCCGAAGTCATCGATAATGGCATCATTACCTTTCAGCGCCTCTTTCTCATCGGGCTCGACAGCGGTCACCGTAGCGGCGGCCATCAACATGACCGAAAAAAACAACCACCGGTTAGTGTCGAGCATACTCATCACCGCCACAGTTATTTTGCCGAGCAAACCAATGTATCGCCTGGCCGCGGTTTTTAACGGAAATTTTCTTATATAAATTATACAGATGGGTTCGCACAGTATGACTACTGAGGTAAAGGTCTTCGGCGATATCGTTATTGCTTTTACCCTGAGCTAACAGCGCCAAGATTTGACGTTCACGGCAGGTC
Source organism: Sinobacterium norvegicum (assembly GCF_923077115.1). Lineage (NCBI taxonomy): Bacteria > Pseudomonadati > Pseudomonadota > Gammaproteobacteria > Cellvibrionales > Spongiibacteraceae > Sinobacterium > Sinobacterium norvegicum. Next base: position 421,267 of record NZ_CAKLPX010000003.1, on the reverse strand, counting down.
AGCACGCTCTCTTTCTTCGTTGCCTGAACTGTTTTAGAGCGTAATAAGTTGAGGCGCCAATCGAGATAACGACGCGAAAACCACAACTCACCGGCAAGGATTTTAGCTAATCCACGGTCGATAATATCTTGGCTGTCCGCACAATGAAAAAAACCTTTAACAATAGGGCAATTCAACAGGTAGAAAAAACTATTGTCGCTGGGAGCATTGGTCAAAGCCACCAACAGGCTGTCGTCCGTAGCCTGAAGTGTCCACAGGCAGGATTCGATGGCATCGTAATCATAATCGCCAATATTAATCACATACAGCGTGGATTCCGTGGCAAAACGAAACCGGTGGCAGTCGTCTATATTCTTCCGCTGGCTGCTAATATTATGACCAAACTCGATGTTCGACAGCACCGAATCTGCATAAATACTTGGCTTGGCAAGTAAAACTGCAGTTACAGCAGAATGACTCATAGTTAAAGTCATTATCGCTTCCCTTCCCTAAAATACAGCTATGCATCTCTTCCTAGAAATGCTCTTTTTTATACCGCTTGTGAGAAAAAATAATAGACCACTTTATTCAATAAACCACCCCCTTAAGAGGGCTGTTTAGGCTGTCATTTAGCTATTACATACAGATTTTATATTCTGTATTTGATAAGTATTGATTACAGAAGGGAAATAGAATTAGGTTTTTTCTTGTCGTAGCCCGGTCAGGCGATACTGCCAGAGCAAGGGAACAAACCGCTCTAGCATGGAAATAACAGCCCATGCCGACAAACAACCAATAGCGTTAGCAACAAGATCAAACAGTGAAAAGAAACGACCGGCAACACAGAGCTGCCCCAACTCTACTACCACAGAGAAGACAAACACCCACAACAACAGCAAGCGCCGCCGAGATAAATAGCCATAGGCCAAATACCCTGTGAGACTGACGACAAACCAAGCCGCTATATGGAGAGCTTTATCCCAGCTATCGATAAACACCTTTGCCGGCAGCGGTGTCAATGACTGTTGTATCACCAAAACAATAACGGCAATAAACAGCAGACGATAGAGAAGCAGTATGTGGCGTTGCATAGACCAGCCCTGGCTTAAAAAGAGTATTCACGGCTTTAATGTTAACACTGATATCGAGTAACAGAACAAAAAAGCGTTACAAAACATTGCTCTGTCACTAAAAATTCATTAAAAACGGTTGGACAAGAGTAATCAGCTGTATATAGTAATTACTGGAAATATAAGTTTGCATAGATAGCTCAAACAATACGAAACGCCTGTTGTCATTCGTTATGTCGGTCATTCAGTGTTACTTAGTTTTCAATTACTAGGCCGCTTGGCCACAACGAATAATGTTATAGGATTTTTGGATATGTCTAACACCGTCACCGGTACTGTAAAGTGGTTTAACGATGAGAAAGGCTTTGGCTTTATTGAGCAGCAAAGCGGCCCAGATATTTTTGTTCACTACCGTTCAATCAACGGCGATGGCCGTCGCACATTGACGGAAGGCCAAACCGTCAGTTTCATCGTAACCGAAGGCCCCAAGGGTCTTCAGGCCGACGAAGTGACGCCGCAGTAATTGCCTAGTCACGAAAAAAAGGCGGTCGAGCTGAGCTCTACAGCCTTTTTTTCGTCCGCGATTATCCCGCTATCCCACTCGGATGCGCTCTATTCTACCGCTACGATTCTGCTGGCAGGCCGCCTCATCAATATCGGCACTGGTACAAATATAGAGATAATCCTCGTCGTCATCCAGCACACAGGCAAAGCTTGCCTGACTCAAATTGATACGGTCGGTAACCTCTCCCCCCTCAACCACACGCAGCACAAAAGCATCGACCGTCGCCACCCATACACCCTGCTGGTGATCGATACAAATACCATCGGGCATGACGCCGTTTAAGTCGGCCCATACGCGACGATTGCTTAAGCTGCCATCGGGGCCGATATCAAAGGCCGTTAAACAGCAGGCCAAGGTCTCCGCCACAATCAGTGTCCGTCCCTGATTGAGAATCACACTACCGTTTGGGAACATCATCTGATCGGCAACGTGGCAGCATTCGCCATCACTGTTGACGCCAATAAGCTGCGTCGCGACCGGTTCTTCGCCAACCTGAAAGCCAAAGTTACCGATGTAACTGTAGCCTGACTGCGTGGTCACCATATCATTACAAATGCCCGCTGCCAGTGCCGACAAATCCGCCACAACCGTGGTTTTATCGCCATCGAAGCTGAGCAGCTGTTTGTGCTCCATCGATATTACTAACAATTTACCATCAGCCAGCCACGATAGGCCGGCCGGCTTGCCGTCAACCTGCAAAAACTCAGAGAGTTTGCCCTGCTGCCAGCGATAGACGGTATTGCTGTGAAAATCTGAAAAATACAGGCTGTTATTATGCCAGCGCGGGGCCTCGGGGAAGGTCAGCCCGTCGGCGATAATTTCTGTGTCTACTGAGGTTGTTTTGGTCATCGTCACTGCTGCAATAATTGTTATTTAACTGCCGAGTAATAAATTAAAAAAACCATCATCATCGGGGTAATCGTTGAGTAAGTTGATCCATGAACGCAGTTCAGCCTCGGTTATCGGCACCAACTGATGATGAATGTGGTCAATATTGTAGAGCGGTAGATTGAGCGAGACCATCCAGTCTAATAAGTCATCGGCATTGCCGCCTGAGTTACGCAGCCCCCGAGGCCAAAATTCGATAATCAGCGTAATCTTATCCAGACTGTTTCTAACCGTTTGATCCAGCCCTGTTAATACCGCTATTTCAGCACCCTGGGTATCCACCTTAAGAATATCGATAGTGGTTTCTGCCGATACATCCTGAAAAAAACTATCACCGTGGACTAATTCAATCGCCGTCTTCTGACGTCCGCCACCATCGTCATAAATCTGGTGATCGCCACGGTTTTCAGTGTTCAAATACAAAAAACCCTGACCCGGCTGAGCCGCCAATGCCGCATTGACCGGGGTAATATTCGGCTCGGTACACAGCGCCGCATTGGCCTGCAGCAGAGCGAAGTTATCCGGCTCGGGTTCGAAACTAAATACTCGCCCTTGAGGGCCAACCAACTGTGACGCAATCACCGAGTAGTAACCAATATTGGCACCGACATCGACAAAGGTATCACCCTGTTTTAAGCGCTCGACAATCAACGCCGTTTCATAGGGTTCCCATACGCCCTCGGCCATAATACGACGAGAGACTTGAGTATCGGTATGTTGCTGGTGAACATACATCGCCGCCGGTGCTGGTAGGCCGTCGATGTTGAGTGAAAAGGTCTTTGACATGCGTTTTATTCTTACCCTGAAAACTTACCCTAAAACAATAAAGCCGCTAACCCAGTTTTGGGCTAACGGCTCTACTATAGCGTGAATGCTCATCACAATTCAGCTACTAAGGGTGAAACCTACGCAACTATTTTGCTGCCGACTCTACGACATATCGGCATAGGGGTTGGCGATATCGAGACTGATGGGCTGGTGATAGCCCGCCACGGTAATCTCATTTGCGGTCAGCTGAATATGCTGATCATCGCGCACCTGGTGATCAAAAAAGTATTGTGGCGCGTGTTCCCCTGCACTGTTTTTACGGTCAAACGCTGCCGCCGCAGCGACGACGGCAAGGTTCTTCTGCTGGTAACTCGCCATCTCATCGGCGGTGTAACGCTTGGCCAGCATACGCTTAGCCACATGGGGGGCCAACAGATAGCCGGTGGCATTATTACCGCCAAAGCCCTTGGCATTGATAAAGGTCACATCCATTGCCTCGACACCGACACTCTTATGCTCTGGGCTGATATCGAGGTGGCTGTGATGAACATCGTCGGCCACCCTATCGATGGTGGCGATGCCGGGAATAATACCGTGCTGCCATACGCCCAGGGCGCTGACAATCTGGTCGCCAGAAGCGACACCGATGCTGTGACCTAAATAACATTTCACCGCCGCCACTGGCCACTGGGCAATGTCGAAGGCCTTGGCAGTCTCATTCAAAATATGCGATTCGGTTTCTCGATTCTTGGGGGTGCCGGTACCATGGGCGTGAACATAACTGCGCTGAGCAATGGACTCGGCACCGACAATACCCTTGGCCGAACCCACGGCCTTAGCGACGGTGATATAGTTGCCGACACCGGGGGCTGAGATCGATTTTTTGTGGCCATCGGCATTGACGAAAACGTCGCCGACAGCGGCATGAATTGAGGCTCCGGTCTCCATAACCAGCTTATCGTCCATCAAAATAATAAACTGCGCCGACTCGGCAATGGTAAAGCCACAGTTTTCAGCAAACGGGCGACAGGCGCGGCGGTAATCGGGGTCTGCCAGTGCCTTAGCGGCATCAAGGGCCAGTAATTCCTCATCGCTGGCCAACGCCCCCATGGCGGCATAACCCTCCATGATTTCAGCATTGATCGGAGCCTCACTGTTACCGATGATTGCAATGCGAGTATGGCCGTTGCGAATATCATCGATACCATGGCGAAGGTTATAGAGAAACGATGCACACGCTCCCATAGACGTGCCGGTAGAGCCCATACTGCCAAGCACATAAGCGTTGACAAAGTCCGCCGGCATCTCGGCAAAGCCCAGGGCACACTGCTTGGAGGTCACCCGCTTGCCAAGAGCGCGGGAATTCAGCATACCGCCATGACCGGTTGAGTCGAGCTGGCCCATGGCGCTGCCGGCATAAACACTGATTTGGTCAGCGGGAATCTGCTGCTGTAATTGCTGCCAATCCAAGCCCATATTACCCAGCGCATCGCTGGCGGCAAAAATAGTCATCTGCAAACCGCGGGGGTGATTGCGCGATTGGTACAACTTGCCTGGCTCAAAACCACTCGGCAACTGTCCTGCGGCCTTAACCTTGGCCTCCATATAATCACGCACTAACATATCGACAGGATCATTGATAACAACCTCAACATTCTTGCCATCAATCGGGTTGACAGTCCAGCCCTCAGGCACCACCGACGGCATATTGCGAGCGGTGACGGTAAAGCGAATTGTCTCACTGGGTGTCAGCGGTAATTTTTTATTCCACGACACCGCATCGGCGTCGAAGTACGCCGCCTCAATACGACGAATCAAGGTATTGGCCAGCACCTCATCACGACTCAACTCCTGACCCATTAGTTGCTTTAGGCTGTCGACTGTCAGCTGCTGTTGATCCGCCGGCAGCGCATCAAAAACAGTGCGCGCATAACCGTGGTGACCTGAGCTGCGGCCCGACGAATTAATACCACCAAAGCCAACAATAATAGGGAGCGATAACATAATAAATCCTTGTAAACTGCGTGCGAGCCGGAGCGCAGCCAAAAAAACGGCCAACCCCATAAATGATTGCCGCTAGTGTACGCCGGTGTCGACGATAGACTTATGCGCATTTGGACATCATTATGGCCAATTTGGCCAAATCGTTTTATACTAAGCCTATGAAAACACTCAATATCGCAATTTTGCTGTATGAACACGCACTGGCCAGCAGCCTCAGTCTACCGGCGGAAATGCTATCGGCTGCCGATAACTTTAATCGTAGCCGAAAAGGCCCGGCCACTCAGCTGACCCTTCGGTTTGCCGGTGCTGGCGGCGCAGTCAATCACAGCGGCGGGGTGGCCATCCAACCCAGCTGTACTTATCAACAACTTGATGATATCGATTTAATGATTTTGCCTGCGCTATGGCGCAACCCTATTCCGGTGGTGCGACGTCACAGCGAAATCACCCAGCTGCTAAAAAAAGCCAACGCCAGTAATACTCAAATTTTGTCGGTGGGCACCAGCAGTTGTTTTCTCGCCGCCGCCGGCCTGCTCGATAATAAGCCGGCTACCACCCACTGGTATTTTATGGATGCCTTTGCCGAACACTACCCCGCGGTGAAGTTACAGCGGCAACACCTGATTACGCGCTCAGACAACCTGTACTGCGTCGGCAGCGTCAACTCGGTGGCAGATTTGATGATTTATTTTATCGAGCAGTTTTATAGCGCCGATATTGCCCGCGAGGTTGAGAGTCACTTCTCGCCAGAGATCAGACGAGGCTACGAGGAACAGAGTTTTATCGCCGGCAAAGTCAGCAGCCATGGCGATGAGGCCATTATTCAGGCCCAGCAATGGCTGCAGGACAATTATCGCCAGCCGCTAAACAGTCAAAAATTAGCCGATATCTGCGAATTAACCGTGCGCAGTTTCAACCGCCGCTTCAAGGCTGCAACGCAATTAACACCGGGGGAATATTTAGCGCAACAACGCCTGAGGGTGGCCAAGGATTTACTGAGAGACAGTAATCTCGCCGTTGCAGAGATTGCCTACCAAGTAGGCTATCAAGATGCCAGCCACTTTTCGCGACTGGTGAAGAAATTACTTGGGCAGACGCCGAAGCAGTACAGGGACGCCGTCCGAGGGAAGCTGTTTAGCCTCGCTGACTAGGGGGTATAAACAACCAAAAGACAGCACGGTCAGCACTATAGTAAGGTGAAACCTGCAATCACTGCCAAAACAACCAGGCCTGTTTTATCATCTTTAAAGCTCGCAATACGGTGAGTTTGCTGCTCTAGCATGGCATTCATTCGGTTGGTAAAACGGCTCATAGTGACGTCTCTTTGGTCGCTGATATTCAATTTGCGGCGATTATAAACAAACAACAGCGGTAAGAAAATAGGGGTTTACCACCAAAGCATTACAGTAATACCTACGAAAAAGTACTCACCGTCAACTTTTGTCATCGCTAGCGATTATGGGCGCTGCAGGCAATATCACAAACAACAATATTGGCCATTCAAAAACTAAATCGCAGATCTGATCGGCAACGCCTTATCGCCCTTGTATCGCGGTATTGACTGTGGCTAAATGTGGCTCAAAATAAGCCGTCTTCGGCTAGCGACTAATAAGCTGCTGACGCAGCCAACCTTGTATAGGAATCTCCTTATGTCTGACTCAGTAGTTATCGTCTCTGGCGCCCGCACCCCAATGGGTGGATTACTCGGCGAATTAAGCAGCACCAACGCTGTCGACCTGGGCACCACTGCAATCAAAGCCACTATCGAGCGCGGTAACATTGCAGCGGCCGACATCGAAGAAGTCTATATGGGCTGTGTATTACCCGCCGGTCTCAAGCAGGCACCTGCACGTCAGGCCGCGATCACCGCTGGCATTCCCGATACTGCTGGTGCAGTCACCATCAACAAACTGTGTGGTTCAGGCATGCAGGCCACTATTTTCGCCCACGATTCAATCAAGGCCGGCACCTGTAAAGTTGCCATCGCCGGCGGTATGGAATCCATGTCCAATGCTCCTCACATAGTCAATGGCGCCCGTGGCGGTGTTGGCACCGGTGCCAGGTCTTTGGAAGACCACATGTTCTTCGATGGTCTTCAGGACGCCTTTACTGGCCGCCTAATGGGTAGCTTTGCTCAGCAAACCGCCGACGATAACAACCTCAGCCGCGAAGAGATGGATGCCTTTGCCATTCAATCACTTCAGCGTGCCACCGCCGCCATCGAAAGCGGCGCGTTGAACGATGAAATTGTACCTGTCGTACTCAAGAGCCGCCGTGGCGAGACCACCATCAGCCAAGATGAGCAGCCACCCAAGGCCAAGCTGGATAAAATCCCGCAACTGCGCCCTGCCTTTGCCAAAGACGGTACCATTACCGCCGCCAATGCCTCGTCTATTTCCGACGGCGCCTCTGCGCTGTTGATGATGTCTGAGTCTGAGGCCCAGGCCCGCGGTCTGAAGCCACTGGCTCGTATTCTCTCCCACGCCCGTAATTCACACGAGCCGGCGTTATTTACCACAGCCCCCATCGGTGCGATTGAGAAAGCCCTGGCCAAGGCCGGCTGGTCAACTGCCGATGTCGACCTGTGGGAAATCAACGAAGCCTTTGCCATGGTGACCATGTTGGCAACCAAGGAACTCGGCCTCGACCCAGCAACCGTTAACGTCAACGGCGGCGCCTGCGCCCAGGGTCACCCTGTTGGCTCTACCGGTTCACGCATCATCCTAACCCTGATCCACGCCTTGAAGAAAGCCGGCAAGAGTAAGGGTGTTGCCTCACTGTGCATCGGTGGCGGTGAAGGTTTGGCCGTGACATTAGAAATTTGCTAAACCTTACGCGTTAACAAAAGCCGGCGCCCCCATGCGTCGGCTTTTTTGTTTCTGGCGACAGAGGGCGATACCATCATTATTTCGCCAAGCTATACTCTGCGTGTATAATGCCGCGCTGCAACCCTTGCCATCTCCTTCGCGCACAATATTTTGAGGTTATCCATGATCAGAGTCGGTCGTTCCTACACCCTAGACGTCGTTAAAGTCGTCGAATTCGGTGTTTATGTTGATGCTAAAGAGCTGGGCGAAGTACTGGTACCCAACCGCTACCTGCGTGAGAAGACTGTCGCCGGTGACAAGCTCGATGTGTTTATCTACCTCGACTCTAAGGACCGTTACATCGCCACCACCCAGAAGCCCCGCGCTCAACTGGGTGAGTTTGCCTATTTAAACGTGGTTGACTGTAACGATGTTGGCGCTTTTTTGGATTGGGGTCTCGATAAGGATGTATTAGTCCCCTTCGGCGAGCAGCATCGCCCGATGGAAGTCGGTAAGTCCTACCTCGTCTACCTTTACCTCGATCGTATTCACGGCCGCATTACCGCGTCATCGAAGATCGATAAATTTATCCTCGATGACCAAAAACATCGTTATAAGGCCAAGCAAAAGGTCAACGTGATTATTGCCAACACCACCGACCTCGGTTATCGCGCCATTATTAACAATCACATCTTGGGCTTGTTCCACAATGCCGATGTGTTCGAACGCTTAAGCTTTGGCGATAAGAAGGTCGCCTTTATCAAAGATGTGCGTCCCGATGGCCGCATCAACCTGACCTTTGCCGGCGGCCAGGAAACCCGCGATAAATACAGCCGTATGATTTTATCGGCGCTGGAAAAAAACAGCGGTCATCTTTCGGTACACGATAAGTCGTCACCGGATGAAATTAAAAAACTGTTTGGCATGAGTAAGGCAGCGTTTAAGAAGGCCATCGGCGGTCTCTATAAGCAGCGTTTGATCAGCATCGACAGCGATGGTATTCGTCTGCTGGAGAAATAAGCTTAAACCTTTTCGGCTGGGTTGGTTGGGCATTGAAGCCAACCGCTCTGCCATGCTCACTCCGAGTTTCACCCAAGGGTTCAGACGCAGGCTTTTTGATTCACCCTTGAATAAAACTCTGCGTTCGCAGGTGAATGTCATATAGGCAGGAAAGGAAGGACCAACCTCCTGGCGAAAACCATCCATTAAACCGATCAAAATAACTATCACGGCGATAGCCATACCTAACCCCACCACAGCCTCACATCTCTATTTCCCCTCTACCACTATACTCGCTTAATCAAAGCCTTAAAGTCACCTCCCAGCGAAATAACCCCTTCGTATTTCACCACCGGTATTAGACTAATGGACGTAGTTTTACGATTGAATTTAACCGGCGCCGCCTTTACTCTAACCCCATAACAACGTGTAGAGGGATGGACCGATGGGATACCAGCAGGCTTATCAACGCTCGATTGAGCAGCCGGAGCAGTTTTGGGCGGAGCAGGCGGAGCATATTGCCTGGTTTAAGAAGCCGCAAACCATTTTAAGCAACGATGATAACCACGTGCCCCGCTGGTTTGCCGATGGCGAGATGAACAGTTGCTATCTGGCCCTCGACTACCACATAGAACAGGGGCGCGGCGAGCAGGCGGCGCTGATCTATGACTCCCCCGTTACTCAGACACAACAGACTTACACTTATCTACAGCTACGCGACAAAGTCGCCTTATTAGCGGGGGCGATGCAGCAACAGGGCATTAGCAAGGGCGACCGGGTGTTGATCTATCTGCCGATGGTGGCTGAGGCGGCGATCGCCATGCTGGCCTGTGCTCGTATTGGCGCTATTCATTCGGTGGTCTTCGGTGGCTTTGCCGCCAAGGAAGTGGCCTCACGGATTGATGATGCCACCCCCAGCATGATTCTTACCGCCTCCTGCGGCATCGAGGTTGGCCGCATCATCGATTACAAGTCGATTATCGATCAGGCCATTGAGCAGGCGGAACATAAGATTACTCAGGTGGTGGTATTACAGCGGCCACAACAGCCCTGTACATTGATCGAGGGGCGCGATATCGACTGGCAGGCCTTTACCGACGCCGCCAGCCCTGTCGACTGCATCACCGTGATGGCCACCGACCCGCTCTATATACTGTATACCTCCGGCACCACCGGCAAGCCCAAGGGGGTGGTGCGCGATAACGGCGGCCATGCGGTGGCGATGAAATACTCGATGCAGGCCATCTACGATGTCCACCCCGGTGATGTTTACTGGGCGGCGTCGGATGTCGGCTGGGTGGTCGGCCACAGCTATATTGTCTACGCCCCGTTGTTTGCTGGTTGTACCACGGTGCTCTATGAGGGCAAGCCAGTTGGTACGCCTGATGCTGGTGCCTTTTGGCGGGTGATCGAGCAGCACAAAGTAAAGATTATGTTTACCGCGCCGACGGCGTTCCGCGCTGTGCGCAAGCAGGACCCTGAGGCGACCTTCTACCAGCAATACGACACCTCCAGCTTAAAGGCGTTGTATTTAGCCGGAGAGCGCACTGATAGCTCGACCTATTACTGGCTGAAGGAGTTATTACAAAAACCGGTCATCGATCACTGGTGGCAGACTGAGACAGGCTGGGCCATTGTCGCCAATATGATTGGTCTGGAAGTACTGGAGACCAAAGCCGGCTCATCGACCAAGCCGGTGACAGGCTTTAATGTGCAGGTGCTCGACGTTAACGGCAGCAGTGTTGAAGCCAATACCGTTGGTGAAATCGTGGTCAAGCAGCCGCTGCCGCCGGGGTGTTTCCCCACGGTGTGGAACAATGCCGAGCGCTACCATCAAACCTATATGGCCCCCTACCCCGGATTCTATCTCACCGGCGACGGCGGCTATATCGACGAGGACGGCTATGTCTTTATCATGGGCCGTACCGACGATGTGATTAACGTCGCCGGTCACCGTTTCTCGACCGGTGAACTCGAGGAGTTAATTGCCGGGCACGATGCCGTCGCCGAAGCCGCCGTAGTGGGTATTCACTGTGATTTAAAGGGCCAGATCCCTCTCGCCTTGGTCGTTATTAAGGACGGCATTGAGGCTGACAGCGCCGTCAGTGACAGTATTGTTACCCTGGTGCGGAATAATGTCGGCGCCGTCGCCAGCCTGCGGCAGGTGTTGTTAGTACAGCGCCTGCCCAAGACCCGCTCCGGTAAAATTCTGCGTAAGACGCTGCGACAAATTGCCGATGGCGAGCAATTTAATATCCCCTCGACCATCGATGACCCGACTATTTTGGAAGAGATTAAACGGGTGTATATTGACCAGGACGTGATCAGCTGAGTTAGCAACCCAGCGGTAAGTCGTTAGCTTAACCGCCGTGCCACGCTCACTCCGAGTTTCATCCAAGGGTTCAGGCGCAGGCTTTTTGATTCACCCTTGCATAAAACTCTGCGCTCGCAAGAAGACTTAACAAGCGCTGATCGGATTACCCCTCTGAAGCCTTCATCTGCGATTGGATATAGTTTTGGATGCCAACCAGATCGATCAAGCCCAGCGCCTGTTCGAGCCAGAAGATATGATCAGTCTCCGTATCATCGAGTAGCTCCATCAACATGTCACGGGTGACATAGTCCTGCTCTTCCTCACAGACCCCGATGATCTCGCGCAGGCTTTCGGCCACGGCGTTCTCGGCAGCTAAATCGAAGGTGAGCATTTGCTTCACATCGCCGCCGACCTGGATAGGATCGCGGGAGGCAGTGTCGGCCTTGCCCTCTAAAAAGATAATGCGTTCGATGATTTTTCGAGCGTGTCCCAACTCCTCATCGTATTCATGCTCGAGCAGGTGGTAGAGGCGGCTAATACCCCAGTCTTCATAGAGTTTCGAGTGCGCCAGGTACTGATCCATGGATGACAGTTCCATGGTTAACTGACGATTGAGTAGATCGATAATTTTTGTAGAACCTTGCATAACTTAGTCCTCCATAGTCGATTGTAGGTAATTTTGAATACCGGTTAAGCCCACCAAATGCTGTTGGGTTTCAATCCAATCGACATAGTCTTCTTCATACTCAAGAATCGACTCTAGGATTTCACGGCTGACATAATCACTGGCTTTCTCACATTCGGCAATGGCATTTTTCAGCGCTGCCACCTGCTCGATCTCAAGTGATAAATCACACTTGAGCATCTCCTCAGTATTCTCACCAATACGCAGCTTGCCCAGATGCTGCAGGTTGGGTAGGCCTTCCAAGAACAGGATGCGCTCGATTAAATCGTCGGCCTGCTTCATATCTTTGATCGATTTTTTGTAGGACTTTTCGTTCATCTCCTCCAGGCCCCAGTTGCGATACATGCGGGCGTGTAAGAAGTATTGGTTAATCGAAACTAACTCTATCGCTAGGATATCGTTCAGTATTTGGACGATTGACTGCTGGCCTTTCATTGCGCTTTCCTCCCTTAAATTTGCATTAAAGTTTAGTCCCCAATCCGCCAACAAACAATATTTTACAGGCCAAAAAAATACCTAAAAAACAACATGATATAATAATAACGAGTATGATTTGTATTCGTATCACCTCAATTGCTAGGCATCATTAGGAGGTAGACACTATCCTAGCCGATTCAGATTCAGCGTGGACGCTGAAGCGAGCTATGCCCTCAGACTCGCTCGCCGTAACAGGACAATCGGCAGCGCCACCAACACCATCGCCACGGTATACACCGTCGCCGGTGCCACCAGCTGCATATCCTTGAGCAGGTTGACTGCAATAAAAAAAGCCAGGGCGCCGTTTTGAATACCCACCTCCAACATCATGGTAAAGCTGTTGCGGCTAGTCGTCTTAATCATCACGCCGAGACCGAGGCCAAGCAATAGGCTGCAGAACAGCATTGCCAAGGCTGCTATACCGACCCTGCCAAAGGAGGCGGTAATCGATGACCAATTTTGCTGCCATAACAGCGCAATAACCACAACAAACACCATCGTCGAAAGCAACACGACCACAGGTTCTATTCGACGAGCGGTGGCGGTAAATAACGCTCGAAATAGCATCCCTGCCGCTACCGGCAACAGTGTATGCAAGGCCATATCTTGCACGGTGGCGACAAATGACAGGCTCATACTGCCCTGGCGGTAGCCCAGCAGCGGTGCCGCCGCCAGCAGTATCAACGGTAAACTGAATACCGTCACCAAGCTAATGACTGCCGTCAGGGTGACCGACAGTGCAGCATTACCCTTACCCAGCTTGGTTAAAAAGTTTGAGGTACTGCCGCTGGGGCAAAGAGCCACCAGCAATAGACCAACGATCAAGGCCGGTGTCAAACCGGCAATCATACCTATGGCGACGGCGATAATCGGCAATAGAATCAACTGACCAAAAACCGTAGTCAACACTAACTTTGGCGCTTTAAACAACCCTAAAAAATCACCCACCGCAAGACCTAGTCCCATGGCAAACATCATCAATATCAGCGCCAGGGACAATAACTGGGATAACTCAAACATATTTATAAACTCACACTATTAGTGTTTTTAACTGTACAACAAAAAAGGCGCTATTTAAGCGCCTTCCATCATAAAACATCAACTAACTGTTAGAGAAAGCCGCGGCTGGAGAGCGCAGAAACCGCATGGTTTTCATATTTATTCGGCAAAAAAAACCAGAAGCAAGCTTCTGGTTTTTTGAAAAAGAGAGACGTTATTTGTTTTTCTTTTTACGACGATCCTTAACCTTGTCTTTCTTGTTTTGACGAATGTTGTTACGGCGCTTTTCTTTCTCGCGGTCGATGCCAACACTCTCCTTGCCAGAGAACGGGTTTTCACTGCTCTTAAATTCCATCCGAATCGGCGTGCCCACCAAGCCCAGCTCACGGCGGAATACCTTCTCGAGATAGCGCTTATAAGAGGCAGGGATTTTACCTGTCTGATTACCGTGCACCACAATCAACGGCGGATTGTGGCCACCGGCATGGGCATAACGCAATTTAATGCGGCGGCCGTTAATCATCGGTGGCTGGTGATCGAATACCGCCCCCTCTAATATCTGAGTTAACTCATTGGTGACCAAACGCTTGGTCGCACTGGTATACGCTTTCTCTACCGACTCGTAGAGGTGGCCTACGCCGGTACCGTGTAGCGCAGAGATAAAATGAATCTCGGCATAATCGATGAAATTCAGCTTGCGATCGAGTTCGCTGCGGATATGGTCACGGGCATCCGCATCCATCCCATCCCACTTGTTAATACCGATGACCAGGGCACGACCGCTGTTGAGCGCGTAGCCCATAATATGGAGATCTTGATCGACGATACCCTCGTGGGCATCCATGATCACAATCACCACATTGGCGTCGTCGATCGCCTGTAGCGTCTTCACAATAGAGAATTTCTCTACCGTCTCTTTGACGTTTTTGCGGCGGCGAACACCCGCGGTATCGATAATGGTGTAATCCTTACCATCGCGCTCATAATCGATATAAATAGAGTCACGGGTGGTGCCGGGCATATCAAACACAATGACTCTGTCTTCGCCCAACATGCGGTTGACCAAGGTCGATTTACCGACATTAGGGCGGCCGATAATACCGATTTTAACACCGCGCTTGGCGTCTTCTTCATCGTCGTTGATTTTTGCCTCAGGCAGGCCGGCCAGCACCTCCTCCATCAACGAGCGTAGACCACGCCCTTGGCTGGCGGTAATCGGACATACCCGCTCCAGACCCAAACCATAGAAGTCGGCGAGGGCAATATCGACATCGACGCCGTCGACCTTGTTGACCAACAAATACGTCTTTTTGTTACTGGTGCGAAGATGACGGGCTAGTACCTCATCGGTGCCGGTTAAACCGGCACGGGCATCCACCAGGAAGAAGACCACATCGGCCTCTTCGACAGCGGCCAGCGATTGCTTGGCCATCTCTTCGTCGATACCCACTTCTTCGCCGGTAATACCACCGGTATCAATCAGCAAGAAGCGGTGGTCATCATAGGTTGCCTCGCCGTATTTGCGGTCACGGGTCAGCCCTTCATAGTTGGCCACCAGAGCGTCACGGCTCTTAGTCAGTCGGTTAAACAGTGTTGATTTACCAACATTGGGGCGCCCAACTATGGCGATAACTGGTAACATCGATATACCTCTTCACTCTCGAATTGAACAGCAAAACACATACAATTTACTGTTTCATAAAAATAACAAAACGGCTTGCCGCTATGCGACAAGCCGTTGTTTAACTAACCGGATAACTACTTACGCTTAATTCGATAAGCGGTTAAGTGTCCCTTGTTGCCAAACACATAAATCAATTTTCCGTCGCTTAAAATGTCAGCACGGATGCCATCGCTACCCAGTTTAGTACGAGCTACCATCTGACCGTCAACCTGCGACAACACATGCAGATAGCCTTCAAAGTCGCCGACAATAACATAGTTACTATAGGCCTTCGGCGTACTCAGCTGGCGATTTGCTAGCAGTGTCTGCTCCCATGTCAACGAGCCTGTGTCACGGTTAACCGCAAAAATGCTGCCATCTTGACCGCTAAAATATACATTGCCGAAGCCCTCGCTCAAGCCACCGTCACTGGATGCTTTAAACTCCCACTGCGGGCGACCCGAGCTGCGGTCAATACGCAACAAACGCCCCTGATAACTGATGGCGTAAATCTCATTGCTCATCACCAACGGGCTGCCGTTAACATCGACAATACGCTCGATCTCCGAATCACCCTGCGGAATGGCAACCCGTGCCTCCCAGCGAACCTGACCAGAATTTAAATCGAGCGCCACCACACGGCCGTTGGCGAGACCGGCGTAAACCGTATTATCTCTGATCACCGGTGCCGCACTGGCACGCAGTGTCAGCACAGGGCGAGAACTGTCATAACGCCATAGGCGACTGCCGTCTTCGGTGCTTAAACCGTAAATATTGCCATCGAAGGCCTGCACCGCCACCACATTGCCACGGGAGGCTGGGGCCGCCAAGATTTCACTCTTCACATCGGCTCGCCACTGCTCTTCGCCGGTGAGCGCATCGACCGCGATAACCTCACCATTAACCGAGCCGACAAATAGCTGACGACTGGTAGCGCCAACGCCACCGCTGAGACCCTCGTCTAAATCAGTTTTCCAAAGGCGCTTACCGTCACCTTTGTTGAGGGCAACAATCTCACCCTCAGCGCTGGCGGCATATATAACATCTTCGACAATCACTGGCTGTAGACGATTATACTTACCGCCCTGGCCATCACCGACACGGGTGCTCCACTGCTTCGTTAATTTGGCGGTGGCTTCAAAGTCGATGAGCTCCGCCGGTAACAGTGATTCATCTTCCGGCGTGCTGCTACAGGCACTGATGGTCAATAGCGAGGCGACAAAACAGGCACTGGTCAGACGACCGAATACAGTCTTCGACAACATCAGCTTATTCCTCGGCCGCAGCCGGTAGGTTTTGTAATTTCAGCGCTAACAATGGCGATGCCTGAATACCAAATTCAGCGGCGCCATCGGCGGCCTGCTGGTAAGCCACACGGGCCGCAGCCAAATCACCTTGCGCTTTAAGAATATCGCCTTTCAACTCGTTAAAGCCCACCTGGAAGCCACCGTCGCGGCCCTGCTCGATCAACGCCATTGCCTTGTCGCTGTCACCATTGGCATCGAGCACCCGAGCGAGGCGTAATTCTGTAACGCTGACCAACTCTTGATCGGGCTGCTGAGCCAAGACCCAACGCAATTCTGCTTCAGCCTTAACCAGGTCATCACTTTTGACATACAGACGCGCATTAATCAACGCCGCAAACTGCGCATAGGTTGAGCTAGAAAAGTTATCTTTCAGCTCACCGGCTAAATGGTGGGCCGTCGCCAGTTGAGCCTCATCAGACTGCTGCGACAATTGACTGTTCAGTTCCAGCAACTGCTGATAAACCGCTGAGGCCTGCTCGGCATTCGCTTGATTAGTATCGGTATAGTACTGGTAACCAAAAAATCCGCCCACGGCGACCGCAATAGTTAAAAGAGTCGATGTACCGTTCTCTTTCCACCAGTGTTTAATGGCTTCGACCTGTTCTTCTTCTGTACGATAGGTATCCACTACGCCTTATCTCCTCATGGCCGGTAACAGGCCGGCAAACTGTAAAATGATCAAATATATGTCAATAAAATAGTGCCGCTTATCATACACAACAGACGGCCAAAAAATCCAGTCACGCAAACCGCTTAGCCATTGAGCAAGGCCGCGACCTCGGTCACCGAAAGCTGCTGCTGCTCGGCATTGGCGTCTCGCAATGGCTTCACCGCCAGTTTCGACTCGGCGACCTCGTCATCGCCAACAAGTAATGCGTATTGCGCACCACTGTCATTAGCCTTCTTCATCTGCTTCTTAAACTTGCCACCACCACAGTGCAATTGAATCTTTTGCTTGGGCGCCAAACCGCGCAACTGCTCAACCATGGCCAAGGCCTGCGGGTAAGCGCTGTCGCCCTGCACCACAACATAGGCATCGATATCATTATTGACATGTGCAGGCACCACGTTGAGCTCTTCTAATAACAACACCAGACGCTCAACACCCATGGCAAAGCCGACCGCCGGGGTGGCCTTGCCGCCAAGCTGCTCAACCAAGCCATCGTAGCGGCCACCGGCACAGACGGTACCCTGAGCACCGAGGTGCGTGGTCACCCACTCGAAAACCGTCTTACAGTAGTAATCGAGACCTCGGACCAGGCGCGGGTTGATGGTATAACGAACACCGGCGGCATCGAGCAGTGTTTTGAGACGATCGAAGTGGGCCACTGATTCCTCATCAAGGAAATCGCTCAGCACCGGGGCGCCGTCAAGAATCGCCTGAGTCTCCGCCGACTTACTGTCGAGGATACGCAGCGGGTTAGTACCTAAGCGGCGCTGGCTATCTTCATCGAGTTGCTCTTTACGGTCGCTCAAATAATCAACCAAAGCCGCCTTAAATTTGGCACGCGACTCGGCAGAGCCTATGGTATTGAGTTCCAGCGTCACATACTGGTCAATGCCCAGTTGCTGCCATAATCTGGCAGTCAGCACCAACAGTTCGGCATCCACATCGGCTGTCGCCATGCCGAAGGTCTCAACGCCGAACTGGTGAAATTGACGCAGTCGACCTTTTTGTGGGCGCTCATGGCGAAACATCGGGCCGCAGTACCACAGACGCTGCACCTGGTTATAAAGCAAACCGTTTTGCTCTCCAGCGCGAACACAACTGGCGGTACCTTCGGGGCGCAGTGTCAAGCTGTCGCCGTTGCGGTCTTCGAAGGTGTACATTTCCTTCTCAACAATATCCGTCACCTCGCCGATGGAGCGTTTGAATAACGCGGTTTGCTCGAGAATGGGAAAACGGATTTCCTGATAGGAATAACTTTTTAACAAATCGGCAACGGTTTTTTCTAAATACTGCCATACCGGTGTAGAGGCTGGGACATTGTCGTTCATACCGCGAATAGATTGTATTTTTGCCACGTTTTTATCTTCCAAAAATCAGTTCTTTAAAAACAAATAAACAGGTGACTGAGCACCTGTTCTAATCCTGCCAGCGAGCGTAATCAGCTAGCTTTTTACAATGATGTCGTCGAGCTCAGATTGTCGCTTAGCCGCCTTCTCCCGAATCAGCTCCTCTAGTGTGTCGACCAGGTTTTCCTGACCGATTTTGTGGTCGGTTTTACCGTCGATAAAAATCATATTGCTGGGCGTGCCGCCGGTCAAACCGATATCGGCAACCTTGGCCTCTCCGGGACCATTGACAATACAACCGATTACCGCAACATCGAGCGGCGTCATGATATCTTCGACTCGACCCTCTAACTCATTCATGGTGCCGACAACATCGAAATTTTGGCGCGAACAACTCGGGCAGGCAATAAAGTTGATACCCTTGGTGCGCAGCTTCAGGCTTCTCAAAATATCGAAGCCAACTTTGACCTCATGCACCGGGTCAGCAGCCAAGGAAATACGCATGGTATCGCCGATCCCGTCCATCAACAGCATACCTAAACCGACAGAGGACTTAACCGTACCGGAGCGCAGGCCGCCGGCCTCAGTAATCCCCAAGTGCAGCGGCTGATCAATTTGTGTGGCAATACGACGATAGGCATCGACCGCCATAAAAACGTCCGAGGCCTTCATGCTCAATTTAAACTGCTGAAAATCGAGTTTGTCGAGTATATCAATGTGGTGCATGGCTGATTCGACCATCGCCTCAGCCGTAGGCTCCTTGTACTTACGCAATAATTCACGTTCAAGGGAGCCGGCATTCACACCAATACGGATAGGAATATTCTTATCACGGGCGCAGGCAACAACTTCACGAACCTTGTCATCACGGCCAATATTACCGGGGTTGATACGCAGACAATCGACACCCAACTCGGCAACCCGCAGCGCAATTTTGTGATCGAAGTGAATATCGGCCACCAGCGGCACGTTGACCTGTTGGCGAATCTTGCCAAAGGCCTCGGCGGCATCCATGGTGGGCACAGAAACTCGTACGATATCGGCACCGGCCTCAGTAATCGCTTGAATCTGAGCCACCGTGGCACTGATATCGCAGGTCTCAGTGTTGGTCATGCTCTGTACTGAAATCGGTGCATCGCCGCCGACGGCAACATCGCCGACCATAATCTGGCGTGACACTCTACGCTTAATTGGGGACTCGAAATTCATTAACTGGCCTTTCCGACGGTTAATTTGGCAGTTTTCTTGCCGCTCCGGGCAACCACCTCAACATTTTCACCATTGTACGTTAATCTGACTGCGCCGACCTTACCAATTACCAATTGATAGGGGGCAATGCCGTCAAATTCAACCTGATCGCCCTGCTTTTTAATACCAGACAACAGTCTCTTGCCACTGCCATCGCGCACCTCTACCCAGCACTCATCATCGAAATACATCGATAGACGCTGGTCAGGTAAGACCTGTTCGACAACCTCACTGCCACTGTCGTCAGTCAGCAGTGGCTGCTCGTCTAATACCAGTGGCTCAACCTCTGTTACTAGGGCTGGCTCAGACTCGACAACAACGGGCTGAGACAATGACTCAACTACTGTGTCTCCGCTGGCCGTCAACACTTTCACCTCGTTGGTAGTGGTTACCTCACGGCTGACAGGCTCACCGGAGAACAACCAAAAGGCACCACCAATACAAACACTTAACACAACTAACAGCCAAAGAGGTGAGCCACTATGGCGCTTATGTATTGATAGCTGCGGTTTGGTAATCGAGCGTTTCTCTTGTTTCTTAGGAAGTTGCTCGCGATAGCGCCGCTGCACCTCATCGACATCCAAACCCAATAACAAGGCATAGTTTTTCAAATAACCTAGGACAAAGACACTGCTACCGATGGCCTGATAATTCTCAATCTCAATGGCGGCGACATTCTTCTGTGTAATACACAGGTGCAGCGCAACATCTTCAATGCTCAGGCCCTTTGCTCTACGGGCATCAGATAACAACTGCCCCACATGCACGTTTTCAGCGATGGGCTGATCGGCATTATTGATTTCTGGCACGGCGCTGATACTCCAAATATTCAGGGCTGTCTGGGAATAAACTCTTCAGCGCCAGGGCTTGGCTGGCCTGGGCGTTCTGGTCACCGTTTTCAACGGCTAATTTAATCCCCAGCAACAAACTGGACGGGCTGGGCTGGCCCTTTTTATTACGATACTCGCTGTAAAGCACCTGCGATTTATCATATTGGCCGTTGCCATAGTACAGCTTGGCCAGTTCGATATAGCTTGCCGGGTTGTTACGATCCAATGCGATGGAGCGCTCAAAAGCCTGTTCGGCGGGTGCGAAGCGTTGTTGCACCAAGCGACATTGGCCCAGGTTATAATAGGCACCAGCGCGGCGATCGTAGGTGCCATCTGCCACCACAGTCTGCCATTGATCACAGGCCTCATCGGTGCGGCCGAGTTTGAATAACATGCCGGCATAGTTGTTTCTTGCCGTGCTGTAACCCGGATCGATATTCAGCAAATCCAGATAGGACTTTTCAGCCAACTCCAGCTCTCCCGTCATGCTATAGCTGAGAGCCAAGGCATTATGAGCAGGAATTGATTTCGGGTCCAACTCCAGCGCTCGGTTGAGGTGGCGCTGGGCTGCACCAACCTGACCATCGGACAAGTAGGTCATCGCCGCCTTCACATGATCGTTGACAGCTTTCTCAGCATTGACTTCACGACCATCGACAGAGGTTTGCTCAACACTCATGCACCCTCCAGCCGATAGCAACACCGATGCAGTGACCAGTGTTGCGAAAAATTTAACCAGCCTCGAGGGCTTTAAGCTGTTCATATAACGCTCCGAATTATTGTAATTTTGTCGCCATAGGCAGCAGAAGCATAGTCGCCGTGTAACTTATTCAACAATCTTAATAATGTCTTGCTGGTCTTCGATACCACGAGCGGCACGGTGTCTGGCCGCACGCTTGGTACGATCTTTGACATCACCCACTAATTGGCCGCAGGCTGCATCGATATCATCGCCTCGGGTCGTGCGTACGGTGACAACATAACCGTCATGTTGCAAAATCTTGCGGAAACGATCAAGTGCTGTATTTGAAACTCGCTTATAATCACTCATGGAGAATGGATTAAACGGAATTAAGTTGATTTTACAAGGCGTTTGCTTAAGCAACTGGGACAGTTGATGGGCGTGTTCGGCACGGTCATTAACCCCGTTGATCAAGGTGTATTCTATGGTGACCACACGTTTTTTATCCGGCAGTGAATCCATATAACGCTGCACGGTATCCAGCAGCATTTCTATCGGATACTTTTTGTTGATCGGAACTAATTCGCTGCGCAACTCGTTGACCGGTGCATGCAATGAAATCGCCAGCGATACATCTGTCAGGCCGATCATCTTCTCCAGCGCCGGCACCACGCCGGAGGTCGACAATGTTACACGACGCTTCGATATACCGTAACCGAGGTCGTCCATCATCAGATCCATCGATTGCATGACATTATCGAAGTTTAGTAATGGCTCGCCCATGCCCATCATCACCACATTGGTGACAACACGACCGTTACCCGATTTAAAACCGTCGAAAGAGCGCAGTGCCAACCACACCTGACCAATAATCTCCGCAGCGGTTAAATCACGCTGAAACCCCTGTTTACCCGTTGAGCAGAAGCTGCAATCGAGAGAGCAGCCGACCTGGGAGGAGACGCAAAGCGTACCGCGTCCATCTTCCGGGATAAACACCGTTTCAATCAAACCGTTCTCATCCGTGCGCAACACCCACTTACGCGTGCCATCCTTCGAGGTTTCCTCACTGACAACTTCCGGCGCACGTATTTCAGCCACGGCATTTAACTTAGCCCGCAACGACTTACTGAGATTAGTCATTTCATCGAAGTCGGTCACACCGTGATGGTGGATCCATTTCGACAACTGCTCAGCACGAAAAGGCTTCTCATCAACGGCCTTGAGGAAACTGCGCAGCTTCTGCTGCGACAGACCGAGTAGGTTGATTTTTGGCTCCGCCACAGCCTCGGCGGCATTGGTAAAATCGGGGTTGCTGGATTCGCTCATAAAACACCTAATTCGATCATCAAAATTCTATGATATTTACTAGCCATCGGGAAAAATTACCCGAGGTAGAAATAACAACGGAGGCCAAGCCTCCGAATTGCCTATATAAAGTATAGGGCTTTTATCCACTTAGCGGCACCTAAGCACCGCTATTTTGCAAACTCACAAGAGCTTAGCGTGGACAGATTTCATCTTCTGCGAAGAAGTATGCAATTTCACGAGCAGCAGATTCAACAGCATCTGAACCGTGAACAGCATTGGCATCGATAGAGCTGGCGAAGTCTGCGCGGATAGTACCGGCATCGGCTTCAGCGGGGTTAGTCGCACCCATTAGGTCGCGGTTTTTCAATACTGCGCCTTCACCTTCAAGCACCTGAACACAAACAGGGCCAGAGGTCATGAACTCAACCAAGGCTGGGAAGAAAGGACGCTCTTTGTGTTCAGCGTAAAAACCTTCTGCTTTTTCCTGGCTTAACTGAACCATTTTAGCGGCAACAATTTGCAGACCGTTCTTTTCGAAACGGCTGTAGATTTCACCAACAACATTTTTAGCAACGGCGTCAGGTTTTACAATAGATAGAGTGCGTTCGATAGCCACGTAGACTTCTCCCAATTTTAGATTATTTAACCCGAGGTGACTCGAGTCGTTAAATTTTTATATCAAGCCAGCAAGCGGCCGATTTGAGGCGGCGATTATACCGGCACTGCTGGCAAATTAGTATCTGTAGAGACCGCAAAAGACACAGTTAATGACAAATAATCACTATCACAGGATATTTAGCATACTTAACACCGAATCTCACGGGCCAGACAGCAAAACACCGCGGTTTTGTCGCGGTGCTTTAGTATGCCTCAGCTTGTATACACTAAGCCTACTCTGCTTCGTCGATCCACGCCTGTTGAATGGCCTCTAATACCTTTTCACCACAGCGATCTGCATCGCCTTCAAACTCTGGCAAATCCATAACCCACTGACGCAAATCGGTAAATCGGACCCCCTTGGGGTCTACATCCGGGTGAGCCTCATACAACTCAATCGCAATATCCAGCACATCAGTCCACTGCATTACTTTATACCTTATTCATTAATGATTTTCAGAGACTTGGTTGATCGTGTATTTCGGAATCTCAACCACCAAATTTTCTTCGCCTACAACAGCCTGACAACTCAGGCGCGAATCCGGCTCCAGCCCCCACGCCTTATCGAGAAAGTCCTCTTCTAGCTCATCGGCCTCATCCATCGAGTCGAAACCCTCACGAATAACCACATGGCAGGTGGTACAGGCACAGGACATCTCACAGGCGTGCTCGATTTCAATATCGTTTTCAAGCAGCGTCTTACAGACTGTTTTGCCCTCATCAGCCTCGATAACGGCGCCCTCAGGACAAAGCTCGTGATGAGGTAATACTACTATTTGAGGCATAATTCACTCTCTTGTTAGGAATCCGGCGTCGGCATTGAGCACCGACTTAATTAACTCTTACTGGCTTAAGACTTGGGCTGCTCTGCCGCCTTTGCCGCTTTTTCTTCACAGCCCAGGGTACTGTCTTCGGCCGCTTCAAATTCATCGACGCTGTGACCGGCTAAGGCCTGCTTGATACTGCTGTCCATTCTGCGTTCGGCGAAGAAGTCACTGGCCTTGGCCAAGCTCTCTATGCCATCGGCAATCGCGCGAGCACTATCGCCATTGCGCAGCACTACCAAGGTCTCCATCGCCGCGGTTAAATCATTGCGCTCCGATTCACTCAACAAGGCGTTGCCGTCGGTAAGCATCGCCGACATCAGGCTCTCAATAATACGATCGGCCTCAACCTGCTGTTCGCGTAGCTCGCGAGCCTGCTGATCCTGCTTAGCATTGCTAAAGGAGTCGGTAATCATGCCGCTTATTGCATTGTCACTCAAGCCGTAGGAGGGCTTGACCTGAACACCGGCACTGGCACCACTGTTTTTTTCCAGCGCACTGACACTCAACAAGCCATCGGCATCTATCTGGAAGCTCACGCGGATATGCGCCGCCCCCGCCGCCATCGGCGGAATACCCTTCAACTCAAAACGTGCCAGCGAACGCGCATCGCTGACCATCTCTCGCTCACCCTGCAAGACATGTATTGCCATCGCGGTCTGACCGTCTTTATAGGTGGTAAACTCCTGCGCCATTGACACAGGAATCGTGGTATTACGATGAATCACCTTCTCCATTAGACCACCCATGGTCTCGATACCCAACGACAGTGGTATCACGTCGAGCAATAGCAAATCATCGCTGCTGGCATTACCCACCAGCACATTGGCTTGAATAGCTGCACCAATGGCCACAACGCGGTCGGGATCAATATTGACCAACGGCGGCTTGCCAAACAACTCAGCAGCCCCCTGGCGCACAGCCAAGGCACGGGTCGAGCCACCGACCATCACCACGTTATCAATATCAGCCGCCTTAACCTTGGCATCTCGCATCGCGCGCTTGCAGGCCTTCAGTGTTTGATCAATCAATGGCTTTGCCAATTCGGCAAACTGCTGAGCCGAAATCTTACCCTGCCAAGACAGCTCATCCGCTAAATCTACCGCAACCTCTGTCTGCTCTGACAACTGCTCTTTTGCCCGCTTTGCCGCCATCAGCACACGACGCAGTGCCGCCGCATCGGTAACCGACTGACCGGATTGCGCAATAAACCAATCGGCTAACAGGCGATCAAAGTCATCACCACCGAGGGCTGAGTCCCCACCGGTGGCCAACACCTCGAACACACCGCGACTCAGACGTAAAATAGACACATCAAAAGTGCCGCCACCCAGGTCGTAGACAGCAATCACACCCTCATCACCGCTGTCGAGGCCGTAGGCCACCGCCGCAGCAGTTGGCTCATTTAGTAGGCGCAATACGTTCAAACCAGCAATCTTTGCCGCGTCTTTGGTTGCCTGACGCTGGGCGTCATCAAAATAAGCTGGCACGGTAATAACGGCGCCATTCAACTCGCCACCGAGGGTGTCTTCGCCGCGCTGACGCAGCTGCTTTAAAATTTCGGCGCTGACTTGAACCGGACTGACATCACCGGCAGCAGTATTGATTGTCGGCATGCCTCCGTCGCTGGGGCTGAACCGATAAGGCAGCTCACCCGCCAAGGTCTTTACGTCCTCGACACCGCGACCGATTAAACGCTTGGCAGAGGCGATAGTATTATAAGGGTCAGAACCGGCAAATTTTTCAGCCTCGGCACCGACACAGACAGCGCTATCGCCATAGTGCACCACCGATGGCAGCAGGTGTTCACCGGCCAGATTGGGCAGGGTTGCCGCAGAGCCTGAACGGACACTGGCCACCAGCGAATTAGTCGTCCCTAAATCGATACCAACAGCCAGTTTGCGCTGGTGCGGAGCAGGAGCCTGTCCAGGCTCAGAAATTTGTAACAGGGCCATTTACGCCACCTAAAATCGTTAAAAACTAAACCCGCCAAAAGCCGAGGTTATTCGTCGTCAAAAATGCTTTCTTCTACCCGCTCGACTTCAACCAGCAATTTGTACAAAAATTGCATTCGAGCGACCACCGCAGTCGCCACGGCAGTATTATTTTGTTGGTAGGCCTGGGAAAACTCGTCGCTGGCAGCGGTAATCATCGCCTCCACTTCGGCCTTCATTGATTCGATGGCCGACTCGGGGTCGGCCTGCTCTCGCACTTCCGATAACTGCTCACGCAACATGATTTGCTGCATCAAAAATTGCGGATCATTGGTCGTGGTATTCTCACCACTGGCGTCGATATCTTGTAATTTAAGCAGGTATTGCGCCCTTTTTAAGGGTGATGACAAGGCATTATAAGCCTCATTGATACGCGCACTCATCTGCACTGCCATGCGCTGCTCGCGGTCGCCAGCGGCACTGAATCGGTCGGGGTGAAACTGTTGCTGCAGCTTGCGATATACAGCAGCCAAAGCCGAGAGTTCAACGGCATAACCCGCCTCCAAGCCAAACAGCTCAAAATAATTTTTATCGAGGCTTAAAATGCTCATAGAGAATACTGACTACTGATGTGAGAGGAGCACCCTGCACGCAGGGCACAGAATAGCTTAGACGTGAAAACTCTCGCCGCAACCGCATTCGCTGGAGGCATTCGGATTATTAAACTTCAACCCTTCGTTGAGCCCCTCTTTAACAAAATCCAGCTCGGTGCCATCGAGATAAACCAAGCTCTTGGGGTCAATAATAACCTTGACGCCATGCCCCTCAAACACACTGTCGTGCTCCTCGGTGGTATCGACAAACTCCAGAACATAAGCCATACCAGAGCAGCCGGAGGTGCGAACGCCGACGCGAATACCTAAACCGCTGCCGCGGTTAGCCAATTGGGCGCCAATATGGTTGGCGGCGGATTCGGTGATACTTACAGCCATACTATCTCCACAGGCCCAGCCAATGCCGGTAACGCCCGCTTAACAGACAAAAACAACGAAGTGCGACTACTCGCCGCGCTTAAGCTTAACATCGGCAATTGCCGCTTTTATCGCATCTTCAGCCAATACTGAACAATGGATCTTAACCGGCGGCAGAGCCAACTCTTCAGCCAGCTCAGTGTTCTTAATTGCACCGGCCTCATCCAAAGTCTTACCTTTAACCCACTCGGTTAACAGCGAGCTTGAGGCAATGGCGCTGCCGCAGCCATAGGTTTTAAAACGTGCATCTTCGATGACACCATCATCGCTCACCTGAATCTGTAGACGCATCACATCGCCGCAGGCAGGTGCTCCCACCATACCGGTGCCGACGTTGCCGTCTTTTTCATCAAGCTTACCGACGTTACGTGGATTTTCGTAGTGATCCAATACCTGTTCGCTATAAGCCATGATTATCTCCTCAATGTACTCTTAGTACTCAACAATTGCCGCCTTGCTCAGGCTGTTTTTGTCAACGCTATAGCCCCGCCAGTGACGAGGCTGATAAATTTAATGTGCAGACCACTCGATACTGTCGAGGTCGACACCGTCCTGGTACATATCCCAAAGCGGTGATAACTCACGCAACTTGTTGACTGCCTGTTTTAAGCATTCAATAGCAAAATCAACTTCTTCTTCAGTGGTAAAACGGCCGATACTAAAGCGCAGCGAGCTGTGCGCCAATTCGTCGTTCATACCCAGTGCACGCAGCACGTAGGAGGGCTCTAAACTGGCCGAGGTACAAGCAGAGCCACTCGACACAGCCAAGTCCTTCAACGACATAATCAGCGATTCACCCTCAACAAAGTTAAAGCTGATATTGGCATTACCTGGCAGACGCTGTTCGGCATCGCCGTTGAGGAACACCTCTTCCATACCATTTACACCATTCCAAAGACGGTTGCGAAGCGTCAGTGCATGCTCGGCATCTTTGGCCATATCTTGCTTGGCCACACGAGCAGCCTCACCCATACCAACAATTTGATGCGTTGGTAACGTGCCTGAACGCATGCCACGCTCATGACCACCACCGTGAATCTGCGCCTCTAAGCGAACACGCGGCTTGCGACTAACATACAGCGCACCAATACCCTTGGGACCATACATTTTGTGCGCTGAGATCGATAACATATCGACTTTCATCGCCGCCATATCAATCTCAATCTTACCGGCGCTTTGGGCCGCATCGACATGGAATAAAATCTTGCGTGGACGGGTCAATTCACCAATCGCGGCGATGTCGTTAATCGTGCCAATTTCGTTATTCGCATGCATAATGGAGACAATAATCGTGTCGTCACGCAACACCGCCTCGACAGATTCTGGCGTGATAATACCGTTCGTGTTTGGCTCGAGGTAAGTGACCTCATAACCCTCACGCTCCAGCTGACGACAGGTATCCAGCACCGCTTTGTGCTCAACCTTAGAGGTTACAATATGCTTGCCGTTTTTGGCGTAGAATTTTGCTGCCCCCTTAATCGCAAGGTTATTGGACTCGGTAGCACCACTGGTCCAAACGATTTCCCGCGGGTCAGCATTAATTAAATCAGCAACGTCACGGCGGGCGTTTTCCACCGCTTCCTCTGACTTCCAGCCATAGATGTGCGAGCGCGACGCCGGGTTACCAAAGTTACCGTCCAGCGTTAAACACTTCATCATCGCCTCGGCAACGCGAGGATCGACTGGGGTGGTTGCTGAATAATCGAAATAAACCGGTAATTGCATGTGTTAATACTCCAAGTGATATCTGTGTTGGCGACGAGTCGCCTAGCCCAAACCTGACAACGTGATCGTCTCAATCGTGTCGGGGTTATTTGCGCCATCTAATTCTTTGCGGTGCTGGCGTGCTGAAATATGCTGCACCTCTTGTCTCTGCATCAAGCTATCTAGGCTGATACCGTGTAAAAAGCTGTGTATTTGTTGACTTAAATCAGTCCACAAATGGTGGGTTAAGCAAAAACCCTGTTCGGTACAATTACCTTCGCCGCCACAATTAGTCACATTAACCGACTCATCGACTGCGTCGACAACCTCTGCCACCGATATACTCTCCGTGGCGCGACTCAACTGATAGCCTCCACCGGGGCCTCGAACACTGACGACTAATTTTTGGCGCCTCAGCTTAGAGAATAATTGCTCCAAGTAAGAGAGGGAAATCTCCTGTCGGCTCGATATATCGGCAAGACTCACAGGCCCCTCCCCCGCATGGATAGCTAAATCCAGCATCGCTGTCACCGCGTAGCGGCCTTTTGTCGTCAAGCGCATACTTTGTATTCTCACTGCCATCATTTCACATAGGAGAATTATGTAATAACCCAGCGTAACAGTCAACTATAAAACCCAGCAATTTAGTCGGGATTAATATGGCTATTTCGCGGCAATTATATGCCTCTATTGCTCCGGGGTAAATCGCTGGTTATTTCTGCGACTTAGCGATGGTTTTTTGGGTACTAGCCAATATTCCGCGCAGGATATTAACCTCCATCGTATCGAGGCGCTGACGATTGTATAATCGACGCAAACGGGCCATTACCTGCCTGGGGTTTTCCGGGTCAAGAAATTCGATCTCAGTCAGCACCTGCTCTAAGTGCACCATCATCTTCTCAACCTCGCCCGCATCGG
The DNA here is from genome assembly GCF_923077115.1 of Sinobacterium norvegicum. NCBI lineage: Bacteria > Pseudomonadati > Pseudomonadota > Gammaproteobacteria > Cellvibrionales > Spongiibacteraceae > Sinobacterium > Sinobacterium norvegicum. The sequence continues at coordinate 391,590 of NZ_CAKLPX010000003.1, read as the reverse complement.
CCAACTCGTAATCCCAGTCTTCAGCATTCTTCTGCTCAAGCGGGTGCTCGCCCAGCAGCGACATGCGCAACTCGTAGCTCAGCACCTGAACCGCCGCCGCCAAATTGAGCGAGCTGTAGTCTTCATTGGTGGGGATATGAACATGAAAGTGGCATTTCTGCAGCTCTTCGTTGGTCAAGCCCCGGTCTTCGCGGCCAAACATAATCGCTACCTTATTACCTTTTTGCAAAGACTGTTTGGCCTGCTCGGCGCTGTCGCGGGGATCGAACAACGGCCACGGAATACGGCGTTCACGGGCACTGGTACCCAGTACCAAGCCACAACCTTCGAGCGCCTCCTCTACGGTATCGACAACCACCGCCTTATCGAGAATATCCTTGGCGCTGACCGCACGCCTGTCAGCCTCCTCAGACGGAAAGCACCTGGGCTCAACCAACACCAACTCGCTGAGCCCCATATTTTTCATTGCGCGGGCAGCGCCACCGATATTACCGGGGTGAGTGGTATTGATAAGAATGATTCTTACTTGATCTAAAAGCTGTAACATAAGCTGCCCTAATCACGCTAAACACGCGTATAATCTGTGAATAATTGCCAATTCGGCCAAATAACGGCGATGGATTCTAGCAGATTCTATCGACCACATCATTGATATAAGTTTTTTTACGCTAATCTAGTAATATCTTGGCAATATTCAAGGTATAATCCCGCCCCTTATTTTTAAGACCCGCTTCAGAGGCAAAAAACTCCATGCAACCGATGACCAAAATCGCTCTACGCGCAGCTCGCAAAGCCGGTGAGATTATTGAACGCGCCAGAGATAACCTGGCTTATATCGATGTCGAATCCAAAGGCGAGAACGACTTTGTTACTGAAGTAGACAAATCGGCTGAGAGAGAAATCCTCTATCATTTACAGAAGGCCTACCCTGACCACTGTTTCCAGGGCGAAGAGTCTGGCCTTATCGAAGGCAGCGACAAAGACTATCTGTGGATTATCGACCCAATCGATGGCACCACCAACTTTGTTCGTGATATACCACACTACGCCGTTTCTATTGCCTGCCAGTACAAGGGCAAGCTAGAACACGCCGTCGTCTACGACCCAATCCGTCGCGAAGAATTCACCGCCAGCCGCGGTAATGGCGCCCAACTAAACGGCCGCCGTATCCGCGTCAGCAAGGTCACCACCCTCGAAGGCGCTGTTATCGGCACTGGTATTCCTTTTGCCGGCCACTGCGACACTCACATGGCTGCCTATACCGATAGCCTTCAGGCTATTGCCGGCAAGAGCGCCGGTATTCGTCGTGGCGGCGCCGCCTCGCTGGACCTCGCCTATGTTGCCGCCGGCCGACTCGACGGCTTCTGGGAAATCGGCCTACAGCAGTGGGATATCGCTGCCGGCGCCTTGATTCTGACCGAAGCCGGTGGCTTCATCAGCGACTTCCAAGGTGGTCACAAATACCTTGAGAGCGGCAACGTTGTTTGCGGCCCGCAAAAGGTCTTCAAGGCCATGCTACAAACTATTAGCCCCCACCTGGGCAGCCTATAAGTCTTGTATTTACTTATCGGCGACCCTGTCGCCGATAAGCTTTTTCACACCTCCCCCACTCTTTTTTAACACCTCTCGCAACACCGCACTACACTCTGCATAGACAATAACAACAAGGTCGACCCATGTCGGTATACAACACCTTCTGTTTTCTTGCAGCTGCAGCCATTCTCATTGCCTTTATTAACAGCAAGCTGATTAAGATGCAGGCCACTATTGCCATCACCGCAGGCTCCCTCGCACTCGCATTAGTGATTATTATTGCCGGGCAACTGGATTGGTTTTATTTAAACGATGTCGCCATCCACACTATCAACAACCTGCACTTTGAGACTTTTTTGCTTAAGGGCGTGTTAAGCTTTCTACTCTTCGCTGGCGGCCTTGGCATTAAGCTAAGTCACTTACAGGATCAAAAATGGGAAATCGCCGTGCTCGCCCTCGGTGGCACGCTGATTTCTACGTTTATTATTGGCTTCGCCCTCTTCTATCTCTGCCAATACATTAACCTGCCCTTAAATTTTATTTACTGCCTATTATTTGGCGCTCTGATTTCGCCGACAGACCCGATTGCCGTCATGGCGATAGTGAAGCAACTCAATGCACCACGGCGCATTGCCACACAGGTTGAAGGCGAGTCCCTGTTTAACGACGGTATTGGCTTGGTAATTTTTGTCACTATTTCTGGCATTGCCTTCAGCCAAAGCACCCCCACTATTGCCAGCGTCAGCCAGTTATTTCTCCAAGAGGCAATTGGCGGTATCGTATATGGGTTGGTGCTGGGGCTGATTTTTCACCTGCTGATCCGTGCCGCTGCCGGCACTCACATGCAGCTTCTTCTTACCATGATCATACCCACCAGCGGTTACGCCCTCTCTTTTATGCTCGAGGTGTCTGGGCCATTAGCAATGGTCGTCTCTGGGATTATGATCGGCAATTGGACGCGCAAAGACGGATTCAGCGAGGAGGGGGGAAATAGTCTCGATAAATTCTGGTCGCTGATCGATGAATTTTTAAACAGTTTATTATTCCTACTGATTGGCTTGGTGATGCTCACCTTAAGCTTCCACCGGGAGGATTTACTGTTAATGCTGATCGCAGTGCCTTTGGTTTTGTTCAGCCGCTATTGCAGCGTAGCCATTCCCTACATCGGCTTCAGACGGCTTCGCCACTACAACCCGTTGTCAGAAAAAATTCTCACCTGGGGCGGTTTACGCGGCGGCCTCGCCTTAGCCCTGGCGATGTCAGTACCCAAGGGCATAATGATAGTGCCTGAGCACAACATCGACGTAAGCGAGATCATCTTGGTGATGACATTTTCCGTCGTGGTTTTTTCTATTCTAATTCAAGGGCTGACCATTACCCCGATGATCGAAAAAGCCAAACAACTCGAAGGCACATCCGCTAACTCCGGTACCACCCGAGCAAAAGGTCAACAATAAAAAAGCCCAACCGCTGTCGCGATTGGGCTTTTTCAACAACGATAGCGTTTACGGTCTGTCGTCGACATCGGCCTCAGTTTTTTCTGGTGGCATCAAATCTTCCCGGGTGATATTCATCCGAATCAATATATTCGCCGCCACATAAATCGAAGAGTAAGTACCCACCGTCACACCAATCAACAACGATGTGGCAAAACCATGAATCATTTCTCCGCCCCAGTAAAACAAGGCAATCAAGACCAGCAAAGTCGTCGCCGAGGTAACCAAAGTTCGGCCCAGCACCTCTGACAGCGACACATTAATAACATGCTCTGCATCGCCCTTGCGAATCTTACGGAAGTTCTCCCGGATTCTATCCGACACCACAATAGTATCATTGAGCGAGTAACCAATCAGCGCCAACAAAGCGGCTAATACGGTCAAGTCAAAATTCAGCTGCAACACCGAAAAAACACCCAGCGCAATAATAACGTCATGCCCTAGTGCCGCCACGGCACCAACAGCAAATTTAAACTGGAAGCGAATACCGACATAAATCATCACCATCGCCAATGCCAATAGCAGCGCTAAACCACCCTGCTCTCGCAACTCTTCACCGACCTGCGGGCCGACAAACTCGATACGCTTTAACTCGACATGAACACCGGCACTCTGCTCTAACAGCGCAACCATATCGGCACCGGCCTTGTCGTCAAAGCCCTGAGCCAAACGCACCAAGACATCACGATCGGAACCGAAATTGACCACAACAGCGCCGCCATAGCCATTGCTATCGAGGGTTTCTCGCACCTGCTCCAGCGGCACGGGCTTATCGTAATACACCTCTATCTGGGTGCCACCGGTAAAATCTAAGCCGAAGTTCAGACCCTGAACCGCCAGCGATGTAATCGATCCCAACACTAACAGCGCTGAGAATATTGTCGCCACCATGCGGTAGGACATGAATGGAATAATCTTTATTGCTTTGGACATATCGTTGCTGATCTGACCTTTATTGTAATATCTAGTGTGTGCCGCCGAAGCGGCCCCGAATGCGTTCTAATCGCTGACGATTAAATCCACAGTTTCTTCAACTGGCTTCTGCCGTGGGTAAGATTGATCAATGCCCGCGTACCAACAATGGCAGTAAACATTGACGTCATAATACCCAGCGCCAAGGTAACGGCAAAGCCTTTGATCGGCCCGGTGCCAACAGCATAAAGAATGACAGCAACTAACAAGGTGGTGATGTTGGCATCAAAAATGGTGACCACAGCACGCTCAAAACCAGAGTTTATCGCCACTGCCGGCCTGGCCCCTGCGGCCAACTCTTCCTTAATGCGCGAGAAAATGAGTACATTGGCATCCACCGCCATACCCACGGTCAAGACAATACCGGCAATACCCGGCAGCGTCAGCGTGGCACCCAGAATCGACATCAGTGAAATCAGCAGCACCAGGTTTGTCGCCAGCGCAATATTGGCCAACAGACCAAAGACCTTGTAATAAAGCAGCATAAAAATGACGACCAAGCCAAGACCGACCTGCACAGACAGAACACCCATTGAAATATTTTCAGCACCCAGCGATGGCCCCACTGTTCGCTCTTCAACAAAGTCGAGCGGCGCTGCCAAGGCACCAGCGCGCAATAACAAGGCGAGATCTGAGGCTTCTTTAGAGCTGCTTAAACCGGTGATTCTAAACTGCACACCGAGGGCCGACTGGACTGTTGCCAGACTGATAATTTCTTTATTGTCATAGTTCTGTTTAATCGGCTGCTCGAGTCCATTCTCGTCGAGCTCATAGCCGATAGTGCGTGACTTACGCTCGACGAATAACACACCTAAACGCTCGCCAATGGCCTTGCGTGTCGCGTGATTCATCAGCGTACCACCGTTACCATCGAGGGTAATACTCACCTGCGGGCGACCATTCTCATCAAAGGCAGAGCGGGCATCTTGCACATTTTCACCGCTGATCACCATTTGACGATTCAAATAAGCACTGGGGCGCCCCCCCTCTGGGTTGCGGAAATCAAACTGCTCTTTCGTCGATGCCAGTGCATCGGGCTTGGCTTCCAGCCTAAATTCAAGTGTTGCTGTCTTGCCGAGAATGTTCTTAGCCTGGGCAGTATCCTGCACACCCGGTAGCTCAACCACAATACGATTGCGGCCCTGTTTAGCCACCAGCGGCTCAGAAACACCCAGCTCATTAACGCGATTACGCAGGGTGGTTAAGTTTTGATTCACGGCATGATCTTCAATTTGCTGAATCTCAGAGGCACTGATATTAACCAGCAACCAGAAATATTCACCACGCTCTTCTAAGCGACGCTCTAGGTTTGGATACTCTTTACGAATCGCAGTCGATGCCTCGCTGCGCGTCTCTTCGTCAGAAAAACGCAGGCGGATTTCGCCACCATTAAGATTGGCCAAACCGCGGATACGCTCAGTACGCATCAGGCGTTTTATCTCGGTCAGATTTGTTTCCTGTCGCTTCAAGACCGCCGAATGGGTATCGACCTCAAGCAGGAAGTGAACACCACCACTCAGGTCGAGACCGAGCTTCATCGGCTCGGCTCCCCAGCTGCGCAACCACTCTGGCGTGGTCTCAGCGAGGTTGATAGCGACAATATATTCATCGCCGAGAATACGCTGAGCAATCGATTTGGCCCGTAGTTGCGCCTCGCCTGAATTCACGCGGATAATAGCGTTCTTACCGTTGATCTGGTCACCGAAATACTCGACACCTGCCTCGCTCAAGGCTTGAGTCACCCGAGTTAGCGTCGCCTGTTCGATATCGTTGCCGCTCTCATGAGACATCTGCACAGCAGGGTCGGGGCGGTATAAGTTAGGGGCGGAATAGATCAGGCCTATCGCCACCACCATCAAGATTAAGAGGTATTTCCACAGTGGATACTTGTTTAACATGTTAATTCCAATAATGAGCAATCTGGCCGACACAGCTTTCTTATGACTGCGGTTCGACGGCGCTAACGAATAAGCGGCAACCATTATGGTACAAATCGACGCCAGCAACAACGCCACAATCACCATACCGGCAGCAGATTTAGCCAATAACACTTATTTATAGCGGCAGTCACTGGCCAGCAACAAAAAACGGGGCTAAATAGCCCCGTTTTTTTAATGTTTAAACAACCATTCTAGCCGCTGAACACTCTGGCGTTGCGGAATAGACGCATCCACGGCGCATCCTCCTGCCAACTCTCTGGTGCCCATGAATTTTGCACCGTACGGAAAACCCGCTCCGGATGCGGCATCATAATCATCACACGACCATCCTTACTGGTCACGCCAGCGATACCTGCGGGAGAACCATTAGGGTTAGCTGGGTAGGACTCCGTCACATCCAAGTTATTATCGATGTAACGCAGTGCTACCTGGCCGCTGTTATTGAGTTTATCGAAGGCCTCTTGGTTGGCAAACTCGGCACGACCTTCGCCGTGCGCAATGGCAACAGGCATATGAGAACTCGACATACCTGACAACAACTGAGCGGGCGAATCCTGCACCTGCAGCAGCGAGAAACGAGCCTCGAACTGCTCACTGTTATTGCGTACAAATCGCGGCCAGTCTTCAGCACCCGGAATCAACTCTTTCAAGTTAGACATCATCTGACAACCGTTACAAACACCGAGAGCAAAGGTGTCTTCACGGTGGAAGAAACGCTTGAAGTTGTCCCGCACCTGGGGGTTGAACAGTATGCTCTTAGCCCAGCCTTCACCGGCACCAAGGACATCACCATAGGAGAAACCACCACAGGCCACCAAGCCTTGGAAGTCCGCCAGATCAACCTTGCCGGCTAATAAATCACTCATATGAACATCGGTGGCGACAAAGCCCGCCCTATCAAAGGCCGCCGCCATTTCAATCTGACCGTTGACACCCTGCTCTCGTAGCACCGCAATCGCAGGCTTTTCACCACTGCCGATCAATGACGCAGCAACATCGTCGTTGATGTCGAAGCTCAGGCTGCTGGATAAACCGGGGTTGCCGTCGCTCAGCGTGGCAAACTCTTGCTCGGCACACTCTGGGTTGTCGCGACGAGACTGCACGCGATAACTGGTCTGCGCCCAAGTTTGCTGCAATGCCGCTCGGGTTGATTTGTAGACACTCTTATCAGCAGCCTTGATCTCAATCGCCTCATGATCGTTAACCGTACCGATCGCATGGACAAGATTGGCGATACCCGACGCCTCAAAGACCGCCATAACCGCATCGAGATCGGCGTTAGCCACCTGCAATACCGCACCGGCCTCCTCATTAAACAGCACCGGTAACACAGTGCTGCAATCAGCATTGGCTGTCGCAGGCAGGGTGATATCAAGACCGCAGCGGCCGGCAAAGGCCATTTCAACCAAGGTGGTTAACAGACCGCCATCGGAGCGGTCGTGATAGGCGATCAACTGCTCCTGCTCGAGCAGCTGTTGCACCGACTCAAAGAACCCCTTGAGCTGTGCCGCATTGTCGATATCGGCAGCAGTATTACCCACCTGCTGATAAACCTGAGCCAAACAGGAGGCGCCAAGACGATTCTTGCCGGCACCCAAATCCACTAACAATAATGTTGTCTCGCCAAGGTCGGTACGCAACTGCGGGGTTACCGTCTTGCGCACATCGGCAACCGGGCTGAATGCAGTAATTACCAGCGACATGGGCGCGGTGACAGAGCGGTCTTCGCCGTCTTGCTGCCAAGCCGTGCGCATCGACATCGAGTCTTTACCGACGGGAATGGTAATACCCAGTTCTGGGCACAATTCCATGCCTACCGCCTTCACCGTATCGTAAAGTTTCTCATCTTCACCGGGGTGACCAGCGGCACACATCCAGTTAGCCGACAGCTTAATATCCTTGATGTCGGCAATACGGGTCGAGGCAATATTGGTCAGTGCCTCGGCGATAGCCATACGACCCGATGCAGGGCTGTCGATCAACGCCATCGGCGTGCGCTCACCCATCGACATCGCTTCGCCGGCATAGGAATCATAACTGACCGTGGTCACCGCGCAGTCTGCGACGGGCACCTGCCAGGGGCCAACCATTTGATCGCGGTGCACCATACCGGTAATACTGCGGTCACCAATGGTGATTAAGAAACTTTTAGAAGCAACAGTTGGCAGCGACAAGACACGATCAACTGCCTCGCTGACACTGACGCCGGTGAAATCGAGCTCGGGCATGTCATAGCTTTGACGAGTCACTTCGCGGTGCATCTTTGGCGCCTTGCCAAACAGCACCGACATCGGTAGATCGACCGGCTTATTATCAAAGTGGCTATCGCCAAGCGTCAGGTGGTGTTCCTCTGTTGCCTCACCTACCACGGCGTATGGGCAACGCTCGCGTTGGCACAGGGCTTCAAAACGAGCCAAATCCTCAGGCTTAACAGCCAGTACATAACGCTCCTGCGACTCGTTACACCAGATCGCTAATGGCGACATGCCTGGCTCGTCATTGGGAATATTACGCAGTTCGAAGTGACCACCACGACCGCCATCTTTGACCAATTCTGGGAAGGCATTCGATAAGCCGCCGGCGCCAACATCGTGAATAAAGGCAATGGGGTTGGCGTCACCGTAACCCCAGCAGCGGTCGATAACCTCTTGGCAGCGACGCTCGATCTCAGGGTTTTGACGCTGCACGGAGGCAAAATCCAGATCGGCGCTTGAGGCACCCGAGGTCATTGATGAGGCGGCACCACCACCAAGACCAATCTGCATCGCCGGACCACCGAGTACAATCAGCTTACAACCGGCATCAAATTCTGGCTTATCGACATGATCGGCACGGATATTACCGTAGCCACCGGCCAGCATAATTGGCTTGTGGTAGCCGCGAACTTCGAAGCCGTTGGCACCGTTGGCCTGCTCTTCGAAGGTACGGAAATAGCCACAGATGTTCGGGCGACCGAATTCATTGTTAAAGGCCGCACCACCGAGAGGCCCCTCGGTCATAATATCCAGGGCGGTGACGATACGATCAGGCTTGCCGTAGTCCACTTCCCAGGGCTGCTCGAAGCCGGGTATTTTAAGGTTGGATACGGTATAACCGGTCAGACCCACCTTTGGCTTTGAGCCGCGGCCAACCGCACCCTCATCACGGATCTCCCCGCCACTGCCGGTACCGGCACCGGAGAAAGGCGAAATAGCCGTGGGGTGGTTATGCGTCTCAACCTTCATCAATAGATGAATCGGCTCATGACTATAACTGTAGGCATGGGTTTCAGGGTCGGCATAGAAACGCCCCCCCTCATGACCGGCAACGACAGCAGCGTTATCAGAGTAGGCACTCAGCACGCCCTCACCACCAACCTCGTTAGTGTTTTTAATCATCTTAAACAATGAATGCGACTGCTGCTCACCATCGATAGTCCAATCTGCGTTAAAAATCTTGTGGCGACAATGCTCAGAGTTTGCCTGCGCAAACATCATCAATTCAACGTCGCTGGGGTTACGACCCAGGCCAACAAAGCTGTCGACCAGATAATCAATTTCATCATCAGCCAGTGCCAAGCCAAGGCGGGTATTAGCCTCTGCCAAGGCCGCCTTACCGCCTGCTAGAACATCGACATTTTCGAGGGGGGCCGGGACATCGGCAACGAACAACTGCTGCGCCTGTTCAAACTCGGCCAATACCACCTCAACCATGCGATCGTGAACAAGGGCGGTGATTGCCGCCTTTTGCTCGGCATTCAACTCAGTCTCGGCGGTAACAAAATAAGCGATACCACGCTCTAGACGCTTGACCTGCGTCAGCTCACAGTTACGCGCAATATCGGTCGACTTACTCGACCAAGGGGAAATTGTGCCCGGGCGGGGTACAGCAAGAAACAACTCACCCTCCGCCTCACCGTGCTCATCTTTTGGGCCGTAAGTTAACAGCTGCTCTAAGGTTTGGTAATGCTCACTAGACAGCTCGCCTTCGACGTCGGCGAAATGAACAAATTCAGCATACAGACTAGAAACAGATTCAACCTGCTGTTGTATTCGAGCTAGTAACTTTTGGATACGGAACTCGGATAGGGCAGAAGTGCCTGGCAGTATTAACATGTTATTCAAAAACCCCTGTTAGGATTGTCGCTATATTGAGCATAGAAAATGATCTATGCCTTCTTAATTCGTGGTGTCATCACGGTCCGCTGACCGCAACTTTTGCTTCAGTGCTTTCTTGGCCTCACGACGATGCTGAAAAAAACGGCTTACTATAGCCGAACACGGCTCAGCCATCACGCCCGATTCCACAATAATACGGTGATTGGCATAATCACTCTCCAGCAACCTGGCCTGACTGACCACCACCCCCGCCTTAGGTTCGGTGGCACCGAAGACCAACCGGCCAACGCGGGAGTGAATAATCGCACCGGCACACATGGTGCACGGTTCGATGGTGACATACAGTGTGGCGCCGGCAATACGATAATTACCAACGGTTTTTGCCGCCGCCCTTAAGGCCATAATTTCAGCATGGGCGGTTGGGTCGCAGCCACCGATTGGGCTATTACTGCCCTCGCCGATGATGACATCGTCGAGCACCACTACAGCCCCGACGGGCACCTCGCCTCGTTCGGCTGCCTGCGCAGCCAGCTCCAAGGCTCGCTGCATCCACTGTTGATCAGCAATCACCGTATCGACCGCTTATTCCCACTCAATAGTCGCGGGAGGCTTGCTCGACACATCGTAGGTGACGCGTGAAACCTGAGTGATTTCATTGATAATACGGCCGGATACGGTCTCGAGTAACTCATAGGGCAGATGTGCCCAACGGGCCGTCATAAAGTCAATAGTCTCTACCGCGCGCAGAGCAATAACATACTCATAGCGGCGCTGATCACCGACCACGCCAACCGACTTAACCGGCAGGAAGACAGCAAAGGCCTGGCTGGTCTTGTGGTACCAACCGGAGGCGTGTAACTCTTCCATAAAAATGGCATCGGCCTCACGCAGAATGTCGGCGTACTCTTTCTTCACCTCACCCAATATGCGAACACCGAGGCCGGGACCAGGGAATGGGTGACGATAGACCATGTCATAAGGCAGACCTAGCTCGAGGCCGATTTTGCGCACCTCATCCTTAAACAATTCGCGCAGTGGCTCAACTAATTCGAAGGCCATGTCGTCGGGCAGGCCGCCAACATTGTGATGCGATTTGATGACATGAGCCTTGCCGGTTTTAGCGGCGGCCGATTCGATCACATCGGGGTAGATAGTCCCCTGCGCGAGGAAGTCGACGTCGGTGATCTTGGTCGCTTCCTGGTCGAAGATCTCGATAAATTTATTACCGATTACCTTGCGCTTCGCCTCTGGGTCGGAGACACCCAATAACGGTTCGAGAAAGGCCTGCTCAGCATCGGCACGAATAACCCGCACACCCATGTTGTTAGCAAACATCTCCATCACCTGCTCACCTTCGTTCTTGCGTAACAAACCGTTATCCACAAAAACACAGGTCAACTGATCGCCAATAGCCTTGTGCAGCATTGCCGCCACCACGGACGAATCAACACCACCCGAGAGGCCGAGTAACACTTTTTTATTGCCAACTTGCTGACGTACACGGGCTACCGCATCCTCAATTATATTGGCTGGAGTCCAGAGCTTTTCACAGCCGCAAATTTCAGCAATAAAGTGTTCAAAAATCCGCTCACCCTGAAGCGTGTGGGTAACCTCGGGATGAAATTGTACGCCGTAAAAACGCTTATCTTCATTGTACATGCCTGCGATGGCACAGGATTCGGTCGAGTTCATCAACTCGAAGCCAGCCGGCATTTCAACCACCTTATCGCCGTGGCTCATCCACACATCTAACAGCTTTTTACCGCCTTCCATATGATCGGCAATATCTTTCAGCAGCGCGCTGCTGCCCTCAACCTCAACCTTGGCATAACCAAACTCGCGAACATGAGAGCCGGCAACTTTACCGCCCAACTGCTCAGCCATGGTCTGCATGCCGTAGCAAATGCCAAAAACAGGGATACCGAGATTAAACACCAGCTCGGGCGCCCGTGGTGAATTGACCTCGGTAACCGACTCGGGACCACCGGCAAGGATAATACCCTTCGGGTTAAAAGCACGAATATCTTCGTCACTCATATCCCATGGATAGATTTCAGAGAAAACACCAATCTCACGAACACGTCGTGCAATCAGCTGAGTGTATTGAGAACCGAAATCGAGGATTAAAATCCGCTGAGCGTGAATATCTTGAGACACTACAAAACCCTACTGGCTAGATCTTATTGAATATCAACAAGATCGATTAAAAAACTATGATGAACACACCGATAAAAAAACGGGGCATCAGCCCCGTTTATTATTTAACCGCGCGAAGTGGTTGGATAGTTCGGTGCTTCTTTGGTAATACTGACATCATGGACATGGCTTTCGCTCATACCCGCGGCGGAAACACGAACAAACTGCGGCTTGGTCCGCATCTCGTCCATGGTCTTAGAACCGGTATACCCCATTGCCGAGCGTAAACCACCCATCAACTGATGGATAACCGCGCCAAGCGTACCTTTATAGGGGACACGGCCTTCAATACCCTCGGGCACTAATTTCTCAGCGCCTTCGGAGGCATCCTGGAAATAACGGTCGCTGGAGCCCTGTGTTCTCGCCATGGCACCCAAGCTACCCATGCCGCGATAAGCCTTATAGGTACGGCCTTGATAAAGTTCGACCTCGCCGGGCGACTCTTCGGTGCCAGCGAACATTGATCCCATCATGATACAGGAGGCGCCGGCAACAACAGCCTTAGAGAGATCACCTGAGAAACGAATACCACCATCGGCAATCAGCGGCACACCCGTACCTTCAAGCGCCTGGGCGACATCAGCCACCGCACTGATCTGCGGCACACCAATCCCCGTAACGATACGGGTTGTACAAATAGAACCTGGACCAATACCAACTTTCACCCCATCTGCACCGGCAGCAACCAATGCCTTAGCCGCATCACCGGTAGCAATATTGCCACCGATAACGTCAACCTGCGGGAAGTTTTTCTTGATCCAGCTAACACGATCTAAAACATTTTTAGAGTGGCCGTGGGCGGTATCCACCACCAACACATCGACACCGGCCTCTATCAAGGCAGTCACCCGGGCATCGGTATCCGCACCGACACCGACGGAGGCACCCACCAATAACTGGCCCTGACTATCTTTGGCAGCACTGGGGTAGGTTTGAGCCTTGTGGATATCTTTGACCGTAATCATGCCGCAGAGGTCGAAGTCATCATTAACCACTAAAACCTTTTCGATTTTATGATTATGCAGCAGCGCCTTCACTTCCTCAGGATCGGAGCCCTCTTTGACTGTGACTAAGTCCTGTTTTTGCGTCATGATATCCTTGACCAGTGTGTCAAGTTTATCCAAATAACGCACATCGCGATTGGTCACAATGCCGACCAATGCACCGTTATCAAGAACCGGGACGCCGGAGATATTGTATTGTTCTTTAACAGCGAGCAATTCGCGCAGGGTCGCTTGCGCTGAAATGGTAACAGGATCTTTCACCACACCACTCTCGTGTTTCTTAACAGCACGAACTTCTTTCGCCTGCTGTTCAACACTCATGCTTTTGTGGATAATGCCTATACCACCTTCCTGCGCCATGGTAATTGCGAGACGAGCTTCGGTCACCGTGTCCATAGCGGCAGAGATAAGAGGGATATTAAGTGTGATATTCCGTGACAATTGCGTTTGCAAAGAGACATCTTTGGCCACAACTTCAGAGTAATCTGGAACTAATAAGACGTCGTCAAACGTCAGCGCTTCTTCTTTAATACGTAGCATGTGAAACAGCCCGACCCGATGAAATGAAGCAAGTAATTATAGCCGATTTACCAAATAAGCGTAAAGCAGAATTGTATTTAAATTTATGAATAAAAACTCACTGCTCGACCGGCTTGCAGAGCGGGAAATCTTTTCCGTCAGCCAGCTCAATAATCGCGCGAAAAAAATGCTCGAAAAACATTTCTCCACTGTCTGGGTAGAGGGAGAAATATCTAATTTTTCAAGCCCAAACAGCGGTCACTGGTATTTCACACTAAAAGATAATGGCGCCCAAATTCGCTGCGCGATGTTCAAAAAAAACAACCAAACGGTCAAGTTTAAAGCTGACCAAGGAGTCAAGGTTGTCGCCCGAGCCCAGTTAAGTTTGTACGAGGCTAGAGGCGATTATCAACTCATTATCGAACACCTCGAACAAGCCGGCATTGGCGAGCTACAAAAAGCCTTCGAGGCGTTAAAAGAGAAACTGCAAAACGAAGGCTTGTTTTCCCCAGAAGCCAAAAAAAACCTACCGATGAACCCCGCGCATATCGGCATTGTTACCTCACCCACCGGTGCGGCAATCAAAGATATTCTGGCAGTACTCAAGCGCCGACAACCCAATATGCGAATCACCCTCTATCCGGTCAGTGTTCAAGGAGAGAAAGCAACAGCGGAAATTGTCCAAGCCATCCGTTTTGCCAATCGCATTGCCGGCCGTTTTCAAACCCCGCTACAAGCGCTGATCATTGGACGCGGCGGTGGTTCATTAGAAGACTTGTGGTGTTTTAATGAAGAGGCGGTCGCACGGGCCATTGTGGAGAGCGCACTGCCCATCATCTCCGCCGTCGGGCACGAAATCGACTTTACCATCAGCGATTTTGTCGCCGACCAGCGTGCACCAACCCCATCGGCCGCCGCCGAATTGATCAGTACCGACCAATCAGAACAGCTACTACAACTGACCGGTTATCAACAACACCTGCGCAAGACAATCAGGTTAGGCGTACAATCACGGCAACAACAGCTCAACTACTTACAGAAGCGGCTGCGCGACCCTAGAAAACAACTACAAAATTACGCCCAGCGCATCGACGATATCGAAGGTCAGTTGATCAAGGCTATGAGAGCCAAGATCAGCCATAGTCGCAATCTGTCGACGCTGGGGCATAGCCGCCTACTACAATTCAACCCCAGTATTCTGCTGCATCAATACCGTCAACGCCTTCATCAGTTAGGCGAACAACTACCCAAGAACATCCAGCTGACAATTCAGCAAAAACATCAACAACTAAGCAAACAAGGCGAATTGCTCCACAGCTTGAGCCCTTTGGCGGTACTTGGTCGCGGCTATAGCATCACGCAGAAGGACAAAAACAACATTGTCAGCAACGCCAACGATGTCAATTGTGGTGACTCGATAACCACTCGATTACTTCACGGCGAACTCACCAGCACCGTGACATCCATCAAAAAACCATAGTATGCTTAGCCAACTTGTTAGCCTGACTTTTCGACGAGCTATCAGCCTATGTTTATTTAACCTTTGCACTATCTACTGAGACTTATTCTTTATGTATGCCATTGCCAAACACCTCCACATGACTCTTGCCATAGTATCGATACTCTTTTTTATCGGCCGGGGTATGCTTGTTGCTATCAAAGGACAGGAGGCCCTCAATCGCAAGTGGCTGAAAATAACCCCGCACATTGTTGATACCTTTTTGCTGTTGGCCGCCGTTGTACTGATGACGACACTGAGCATTTATCCCTTTGGAGAAGTCTCATGGTTGACCGCCAAAGTATTGGCCCTGATCTGCTATATCGCCCTCGGTGTGATTGCATTAAAAGCTGGCCGCCCCAACAGCGTCCGCGTTATTGCCTTTCTGCTAGCCGTCGTAGCATTTGGTTATATGCTGGCTGTTGCCATCACTAAATCGCCGTCTCTAGGGCTTTAATTACTAATGACAGGTCGTGTTCATCGACCTGATAAGGATGCAGTACTATGTGGTTCAAAAATATCTTAGTTTATCGCCTAACATCAAAGCTCGATGGCCTCGACAAACTGGAAGAATTATTAGAAAGCAAAGCCTTTCAAGGCTGCGGCAGCCAAGACACTCAAGCTATTGGCTGGGTTTCACCAATGGGCCGTCACGGCAAACTACTCAGCCATACTGCTAACGGTTTCCATATGGTCTGCGCCCAGCGACAAGAGCGAGTACTACCAAGCTCGGTTATCAATGAGGCAGTTGAGGACAAGATTGCCGATTTAGAGGAACAGCAAGCCCGTAAGGTCTACCGCAAGGAACGGGTTGAGATGAAGGACGAGGTGATTATGGAGTTGCTGCCACGCGCCTTCACAAAGTCTAGCAAGCTGTTTGCCTATATCGATGAAGCCGAAGGGTTATTAATTGTTAATACCACCAGCGCCAACAGGGCAGAAGAGCTACTTAACCTGCTACGTGAATCGATCGGCTCGCTGCCTCTGGTACCACTGATGGTTGCCAGCCTTCCGGCCGATGTGCTGACGCTATGGTTAAAGGCGGAGGCCTTGCCTGAACACTTCTTGCTGGGTAATGAGTGCGAGCTTCGTGACCCACAAAACCCCAGTAATATTGTGCGCGCCAAGGATCAAGACCTTTACAGCGAGGAAATTGCCAAGCACATCGAAGTCGGCAAACGAGCCAGTAAACTTGCCATGATCTGGAATGACGCCATTAACTTCACCGTTACAGAAGAGGTGGCTATTCAGAAGATTAAGTTCTCTGAAGTCGTGCAGGAAAAAGCCTCAGATACCGCCGGTGAAGACGAGCAATTCGACAGTGATTTTGCCGTGATGACGCTAGAATTACGCCAACTAATCAAAGAGCTAACAACAGCACTAGGCGGTATTGCTGAGTAAGCCCCACACACCCGGCGGGTATGCCGCCGGTCAGCCCGCAGCAGCCAATAGATATGCCTAATAACCGAAGTACACAACCTCTCCATATCAACCTGCGACGATTGTGCATGATCAGGGCGTTGTTAATCAGCCTGTTATTAATCATCACCACCATTGCCTATAGTCAGCAGTGGCCGATTAACTACTATGGCATTCAATGGTTGCTCATGGCGATGATGGCCGTCACTGCAGCAACATTCTGGCGTCTACAGCAATCCTGGCCTATTGGTGAGGCAGAGTACTTTGGTCATATTATTGTCGATATAGCCAGCCTCTCCGCCCTACTCTATCTCAGTGGCGGCGCCACCAACCCACTGGTCAGCTACTATTTGATCCCCATCTCTATTGCCGCCGCCACGATGAATAAGAAGCAATCATGGGTGATTACTGCCAGTTCAATCTCTCTCTATACATTACTGCTTAACTTTTATCAGCCACTGGAAATACTCGCCCCCGAGCAGCACAGCGGTCACCACGGCAATACCAATGACAGCCTGATCAACCTTCATCTTATCGGCATGTGGCTGACCTTTGTGTTGAGTGCGTTATTGATCAACACCTTTATCATCCAAATGGCTGCAGCAATCAGACGACGCGAACATGACCTAAACCGACTGCGCGAGGAAGATTTACAACAACAGCAAGTGATGGCTGTTGCCAGCCTCGCCGCCGGTACTGCCCACGAGCTGGGTACACCACTCAATACCATGATGCTGTTAATTGACGAGGTCCATGACAACCCTGACTTGCCAACAGAATGCCGACAAGACCTACACACCATCGATGGCCAACTTCAGCGCTGTCAGCAAATATTAAAAAAGCTTACACATCAGGCCGAACACTACCGCCAAGAAGAGTTTAAGCGCAAACGCATCGACGAATATTTACGCGAACTACTTAACCATTGGATTATTATTCGCCCCGAGGCCAGCTTCAAACTCACGATAACCAGCGACTATATTGCCACCTTAAAAATAGGGGCAACCATGGAACAAGCGATAATCAATTTGCTCAATAATGCGGCCGATGCCTGCCCTGAAAAAATCGATATCAGCCTGCACTGTCTGGCGGCTGAGAAAACGGTCACCATTACTATCGACGATCATGGCGACGGCATTGATCAAAAAATTGCCGCCCAAGCCGGGCAGGCTTTTATCACCAGCAAAGGTGACAGCGGCCTCGGCCTCGGCCTCTATCTTTCCCATTCGACACTGAATCGATATGGCGGTAAGGTGCAGTTGCGGAGCCGCCCTGAAGGCGGCACCCGAACAATTATTACACTGGCTGAAGAATAAGATGACAACGCACTATCTTTTAGTTGACGACGATCAGGTATTTACCACTGCCATGCAACGTGCACTTCAGCGCAAGGGTTTTGAGGCCGACTGTTGTCACAGTGCACAGTCCTGTCTGCAGCAACTGGATAAAAAGCAATATCACCACTTATTACTCGACATGAAACTCGGTGATGACTCCGGTTTGCAGCTGATTGAAGCCATCATAGCAAAGGCGCCAAATACTCAAATAGTGATACTTACCGGCTATTCCTCCATCGCCACGGCTGTTAAAGCAATCAAGCTCGGCGCGCATAACTATTTATGTAAGCCTGCTCGCAGCAATGACATTATCGCCGCCTTTGGGCAGTGTACAGATGACAGCCCCAATATTGAGTCCGAAACTCTCAACACCACCCCGTCCGTTAAACGGATGGAGTGGGAACATATACAACGAGTACTAACCGATAATGATGGCAATGTCTCTGCCACCGCCCGAGTACTGGGTATGCACCGCCGGACACTGCAGCGAAAATTGGCTAAAAGCCCAAGCAAACAATAGCTTATAACATCTCAACAAAGGCCTTGATTTATCATTGGCGCCAACGCACAATCAAAAAATATAATAATTATACTCTGGTAGTACAGCCTGCGTATTGAATACCAGAGAGGATCCCGAGATGCTTATATTACCCGCTGAAAAAAGGCTGGACTGGCAACGACCGCCTGTCGCTTTGATCACCATTCTTATCCTAAATGTCATCATATTCTTTGGCTACCAACAAAACGATAGTGAAAAATTCTCGACGGCAATCGACCTTTATATTGAACACGATTTCTACAGTTTAGAAAAAGATGCCTATGAACAATATTTACGACTTCATCGCGCTGACTATTTTAAGGTATTGCAACCCTACCAACAGGTTGCCGATGAACGGCTGATCGTTGATATGGTGTATGATCGTCGTTTTTATCAGTTCATTGCCCCCCAGGCGGACACTATCTTCGCCGCAGAGAAGCTTGCTGACTGGCAATATAATCGACCGTTGATTGTCGCCAGTATCGACAGCATGAGCAGCCAACGATTTGGTCTCAAACCACAGAACATCAGTATTGTTAGATTATTAAGCTCGCAGTTTCTTCACGCCGATTTTATGCACCTGCTTGGCAACATGGTGATTCTACTCATTTGTGGTTTTGCTGTTGAAGCAGCCTTAGGCCATGGCCGTTTTCTTGCCTATTACCTACTCAGCGGTATAGGTGGCGGCTTACTATTTGCTCTGGTCGAACGCTTAACGTCCAGTTCCAATACCAGTCTGATTGGTGCCTCTGGGGCCATTTCCGGCGTCATGGCTATTTATGTTGCCATGTACCGACTAAAGAAAATTGAGTTTTTTTACTGGGCATTTATATTCGTCGGCTACTTTCGTGCCCCAGCCCTATTGATTCTTCCATTCTATGTTGCCAACGAACTCTACGGCATCCTCAGTAACGACAATAGTAACGTCGCCTTTACTGCTCATATCGGAGGTTTTATCACAGGGGGAGCACTGATTGCCTACACGCTACTGCATCAGCCCAAGGCAATAGATGATGACTATCTAGCGCACGATGACAGTACTGAGAACGACCCCTACCTGATTGAACTCGATGCGGTTTATCAAAAAATTGCAGACTTTCAGTTTTCAAAGGCCAGTGGATTGCTGGCACCAATGCTCGAGATATACAACCGCCCCATCGACTTACTGTTAATGCAATACAATCTATTAAAGATTGAAAACAACAGTGACATGTTAACCGCTATTGCCAGTGAAATAGTCTGTTATAAAACCTTCGACAACGGCTTAACTAAGCAGCAATATCAGGTATGGCTGGAACAACAGGCACGCATAGAGCCCACGCTTAACGACCATCAGAAAATCACCTTTGCTATTCGGATTTGCGATATTCATCACGTCGACAGCGCCGAAAAAATTCTCGCCGAATTAATGCGCAACGGTTGCAAAGACCTGATGATGAGTAAGCTGGCTCGCAATATTGCACGCCATTATAAAAATAATCAGCAACCCAATAAACAACAGCGTTTCGACAGCATTGCGGATTCCTATATAAGCCTATGAGCCACTGTAAATATCACCCCCTGACAAAAGCACAGTTTACCTGCCCGCACTGTGACATCGATAGCTGCCAACAATGTAGCCATGAAAGCAGCGAGCTTGGCAGCGACAGCGTCTGCTGCTTCATCTGCAAGCAACCACTGCACTCATTGCTAGGCAGCGAAGAGATGCCACCTTTTTGGCGTCAGCTAAATAACGCTTTTCGCTACCCGCTGAACCAACACAGTATTGCTGTAATTGTACTGTCATCACTGCTATCTCTCAGCCTCTACTTTATGCCTTTATTGGCTATTTTCTCGCTGATTATTATTACCAAATACAGTTTCGAATGCCTGGAAGCCACCGCACATGGTAAGCAACAGGCCCCTGACATTAACCGGGCTTATGGCGGCAATATTCTATTTATAAAACTGTTGGCCGTCATTTTGGTAGCTATTTTTGCGGTCTATTACAGCGCTATTTATCTCGGCTTTGGCCTGGCCCTGGCCGTCGGCATTTTCGCACTATTAGCACTGCCAGCCTGCGCCATGGTATTGGCAATCGATGACGATCTCAGCGAGGCTATTAACCCGCTAAAACTGCTGCAAGTCATTGCCAGTATCGGCCTGCCCTACGGCCTACTGTTATTAATCATCATGATCATGTCCAGCTCCGTGGAGCTAATCAATTATATGATTGGCAATGATTTCTCCGTCATTAATCTGCTGCTGCAAAGCATGGTTTCAAACTATTACCTTATTGTTATTTTTCATCTCTTTGGACTGGTTGTCTTTCAATACCAAGAGGCGCTGGGCTTTTACACCGAACAACCGCTCAAACAAACCGCCAAACGTCTTCCTGCCAACATCACCCTTGCTGAAATAGAAGTATTGGTTAAACAAGGGTTATATCAACAAGCCCTGACCCGCTTTCAAAAGGCAACCAGCAGTAACCCCCAACACTATGAGTTGGTAGAGGGGTATTTCAGGCTACTGATTGCCCTGGAAGAAAAACAGCGTCTCGGCCAGTTTAGCGATAGCTATATCCAGTTGTTGCTCGACCACGGCAGACAATATCAGGTCGGCAGTGCTCTGGCACAAATTCAAGCAATCATTCCCGAATACCGCCCAAATAAGCCCCAGCTTAGAATTGAAATCGCACAATTACTCTACGATAAAGGCGCCTTTAAAGACGCAGTCTTTCAACTCAATGGCTTTCACCAAGAGTATAAAAACAGCCCCTTGATTGCCCAAGCCTATACCTTGATGGCAAAAAACCTCTTACAAATACCATCGATGAAGTCGCAGGCGTCAAAATACATCCAGTTTGCCAATAAATATATCGTCAACTCAACATAGAGTAATAGTTTCTTATAACTGTTGTTTTAAAAGCAATTTTGCATAGATGTCGCCGGTAAACCGACTAACCTTTGAGTATATGTCTGGTTCGATTAAAGGTTGCCTATGCTTTCGATTAACAACACTGTGTGCCCACTGCTTTGTACTCTTTTTTTGGCCATTGCTACCATCACGTTTACCGCAACCTCTGCAGCAGCGGACCCCCTTAATATCAAAGTCTATATTGAGGGAAAAACCAGAAGCGGTAATACCATAGTAGGCCGTGCCGATAGCAATCAAGCTGTCAGCATCATTGGTTCACAGTGGCGGCTCAACGGCCGTAAGATGGCCAACCGATTCACTCAAACACTGCGCCTTAAAGACCAATATGTCGGCGGCACTATTCAATATTGCGTCACCGTTATAAAAGAGAGTATGCGGGGGCAAAAAACCTACTGCTCAAATAACGCAGGTCCAATTGCCGCAAAAGTTATCCAAAGCCCCAGTATTAGCATCGCTCAACATCCCACGGGTACAACGAATAGTATGCAAGCCACCCTGATGGCTAATCACCAGGCCGGTTTTTAAGCCGTTGTCGATATACACAACACTCAACCCGGCGTCACCTTGAAGACGCGCCCGCCCGTCGTTGCCGCCTGCCACACCAATAGCCTGCGAATTTTTAACCTAATAGTATGTTATTTAGGCAATTAAACGGTTAAAAACTCGTTTTTTGCTGCCGAAACTCTTTACAATGTTACCGCTTGGTGTCATTTCATTAGTCCGCTATATTGCCGCTTAGCTAACAGAAATTGTCGTAAGCATACTCCTTACTACAAAAATAATAACACTTGGAGAGCTTTATCATGGCCGCAGCCCAACCAGCAGAAGATTATCGCGACCGCCCAGACAACCATCAACTCGATCATATCCCCGGCACATGGGGCTACCCTATTGTCGGTAGCGCTCTGGCTCTGATCGACGACTTATTAAGCCTCTCGCGCAAACATAAGGCCGAGTACGGCAACATATCAAGATTACGATTAGGGCCTCAGAAAGGCTTGATGGTCTTGGGTGCCGATAATTTCCAAAAGATTTTCCTCGACCGCGACAAGAACTTTTCAGCTGAAATGGGCTATGTTCAGCAACTCGGCAAGTTTTATCGTGGCGGTTTATTGCTACGAGACTTTGATGACCATAAATTTCAGCGTCGAGTGATGCAAACCGCCTTCAAAACGCCGGCGATGAAAAACTATGTCGCGATGATGAATCCCATCTTCGACAACCAGCTGAAAAACTGGCCAACAGGTAAGCAACTGGTCTTTTTCCCGTTGATTAAAGAATTATTACTCGAGATAGGCGCCAAGATTTTTATCGGCGTTGAAGACTACAAAGAAGAGGCCGATGTACTAAGCGACGCCTTTCTCAATGTCAACGAGGGCCTGAGTGCTATCGTACATTTAAAGCTACCTGGCACTAAATTTTATAAGGGTATGAAGGGCAAAGACGCCCTGCATCAATTCTTCGCCGACATCATCCCCCAGCGACGAGAGGGTGACGGCCAGGATATGCTGAGCTTCATGTGCCAAGAGAAAACCGATGACGACAGTTATTACACAGACTCGGATTTGATTGAGCACGCTGCATTCTTGTTGTTTGCCGCTCACGACACCACGACCAGTGTGTTATCCCATATGATGATGTACCTCGGCCTTAACCCAGAGTGGCAGGATAAGTTGAGGGCCGAGGCAGCCAGTATTGGCAAGGATGACTTGGAATACGATGACCTAGAAAAATTGAAGCTCATGGATCAATGCATTAACGAATGCCTCCGTCTGCACCCCTCAGTACCCCTGATGACACGCAGAACCATTAATGAAATTGAGCTCGATGGTCATAGAATACCAGCGGAGACAATGCTGTTTTTACCCGGTTCCTTTAACCACAGGGAAGCGGTTCACTGGAGTAATCCAGAGGCATTTGACCCCAGCCGCTTCGATAGCGACAGACTTGAGCACAAGAATCATAGTTTTTGTTATCACCCCTTTGGTGGCGGTGCACACAAGTGCATAGGGCTACATTTCGCCTCGATGCTGGCAAAGACGTTTTTACACAAGTTTTTACTGCAGTATAAATTTACCGTACCGGAGGGCTATGCCCCAAAGATGAACTGGGTTCCACTGCCAAAGCCCGCCGACGGCGTCCCCTTTACCATCGAAAAGCTTTGATAACATTGCCGTTAATACAGCTTACTCATATGAGTAGGCTTTTAACCGGTATTCACCTCTTCTTCGGGGTAACGCAAGTTCGTCTCCCGCGGTGAGGTCATCAAAAAGACCAATGTTAAAGGCCCTAAACGCCCAACAATCATTACCACAACCAAGATAAACTTGCCGAAATCTGTCAGATCGGCACTGAGGCCAGCACTGACACCTGTGGTGGCAAATGCCGAAACCACCTCGAACATCACCACAATAAACGGTGCGTCCTCACTGACTTCCAGTAAAAAGATGGCGGCGAATAAAAACATCGTACTGACCGTCAATATCGCCATAGACCGCCATAAAACTTGTTGCGGTATTGTTCTATTAAAGATGACCACTCGCCGACGACGTAAAAGAAACGCCTTGGTCGCAAGCAGAACCACGATAAAAGTCGTCACTTTTATACCGCCACCTGTTGACGTCGTTCCGGCGCCAATAAACATTAACATCATCATAATTAATAACGAGCCATTGGTCAGAGACGCGATATCAATCGTATTAAAACCCGCTGTACGAGCGCTGGCAGACTGAAAAAATGAAGCCATCAGCTGATCGCCATGACTTAACATCATCATTGTATCGGGGTTCGAACGCTCTAAGAAAAAGAACATGGCCGTGCCAAAAAAGAGCAATAAAACCGTACCGATAAGCATAATTTTAGAGTGTAATTTTAGCTTACTAAAACGACGTGCACGCGCAATATCGATGATGACAACAAAGCCAAGGCCACCAATAATAAACAGTGCGGAGGTGGTGAAAACTACCAGTCCATCACTGACATACTGTGTCAGACTGGTTGAGAAAAGGGAAAATCCTGCATTATTAAATGCTGACACTGCATGGAAAAAACTGACAAAAATCCCATGTGACCAACCATATTCAGGCACCCAGCGAATGGCAAATAAAGCGGTGCCAATCAGCTCAGCGGCCAGAGCAAATAAAACAATCTTTTTGACCAATTGCCGTAAATGTATCGGTTCTGTCTGTCCCAGTTCGTCCTTGACGCAGCGCTGTTGTTTTAAGCTAACCCTCAGCTTAAGCATATAAAGCAGTAAAATAGACAGCGTCATCTGACCGAGACCGCCGATCTGAATCAGCAACAATAAAATAATATGGCCAAAAAGCGTGAAATGAGAGCCAGTATCGACAACGCCGAGACCCGTCACACTAATCGCCGAAGTAGCAGTGAACAAAGCGTCAGCAAACGATAATCCGGTCACAGACCCCACCGGCAGCATCAACACCAAAGCCGCCGGGAATAGAATAGCTAAAAAACTCAGCATAATAATCATTGGCTCGGATAAACGAGCCTTATTCTTACGCTGCAATGCATAGGTTCTTCTACCGCCTATACGCTTGATCACTACAGCGCCTTCAACTGCTCATTGAGCACAGCCTTAGTCGCAATCATGATTAATTCGTCACCCGTGGCCATCACGGTGTCATCGGTTGGAGAGGCCTCAACTAACTCTCCTCGTTTATGAGCCAGTAGCTGCACGCCTTTATTCGTCATTAAATTGAGGTCTGCAATGGTTTTACCGTGGTTAATGTCACCTACGTAGAACTCCGCTAGCGCCATACCGGCATCAAGTTCTAAAAACTCGTTCACTCGACTATCCATCATCTGACGAGCCGTTCTAACCCCCATATCTCTTTCAGGGCTGATGATTTTGTCGGCGCCAATTTTCTCTAATATACGTCGATGAAAGCGGTTTTTTGCCTTTACCCAAACAACTTTAACGCCGGCTTCTTTTAGCACTAACGTCGTCAAAATACTGGCGTTGATATCATCACCGATGGCGACGAAAACAACATCGTAGCGCTCCAGCTCCAGCTCCTTCACCGTATTTTCATCGGCGCAGTCTGATAACACAACGTCTGAAGCCAGGTTTATCACAGGTTTTAGCCGGTCTTCATCGACATCGATAGCCAATACATCGGCTCCATTTGCTGTCAACTCCTCACACAGCGCAATACCAAATCGCCCCATACCTATCACGGCAAATTGCTTCATCATTCACGATAACCTCAGTCTCGACCCAGGCGGTTACATCAACGCAACCGCCAGGGATATGTTAACCCTTAAGCGACATCCTGAGCCATCCACGCCTGGAATAGCTTGTACCATACCGCCAGAACGACAGCACCGATAAACAAACCAACCAAGCCTATCGCCAACATGCCGCCAATGGCACCAATGAGTATAACCAGCATAGGTATTTCCAGCCCTCGACCCATTAATAATGGTTTTAACGCGTTATCACTCAACCCAGCTATCACTGTCCAAATAGAGAAGATCATCGCTGGAGTGCTCTCCATTGCAGAAAAGGCATAAATGATAATCGGCAACGTGACCAGGGTAGCTGGCAGCTGAGCAATACCAAACACCAGGATAACAATGCACCACAAACCGGCTAACGGGATGGAAGCCACAAACAAGCCAATGCCGATAAGAATAGTCTGAATCAGTGCGACCCCGACAACGCCTAACAACACACTGCGGATAGTCGCCGCTCCTAGCTCAACCATTTCTTCACCGCTCTCACCGAGCAGACGGGTCAGGACGCTTTTGCAACCTCTATCCATCGACTCTCCATGAGCCATAAAGCCGCCAGCTACAGCCAGCGAGAAAATAGATAATGCAACACTGCCAAGGCCGCCGGTTACCAAGCTGACAAAGGTGGTTGCCGCCGCAATAATTTGCGGTTTAATCTTCAACATTGCCGCCTCCAAATTAGTCGACGCCAGCGTCCAGAATTGACTGATTGGCTCCCCTACAAGAGGAATTTCAGCAATTCTTTCCGACGGCCCTGGTATCGTGAAATTACCCGACTGTACGGTGTCCATGGCCGCCTTAAACGGATCGGTTAATGACAGTAATAATGAACCCACAGGCATTACAATGGCTGTGATGGCCACCAAAACAAACAGCGTTGCTGCCAATCCACGCCTCTTGGTATATTTTTCCAACCAGCGAACTAAAGGCATTGCTGCAACAGCGATAATCGCCCCCCAAACAATCGGCACAACAAAGGGTTGGACCAAGCTATAAGACCACGATAACAATAGGAAGATGCCGCCTACTTTTAACGCAGATTCCACCATATTACTGACAAACTGCTTATCGGGGTCTGTCGGACGCAATTCATTATTCATAATGTTATTAATCCTTTATTTCTTTTTGATTCGCATTAATTAAACTCGCCACCACTACCGCCATATAAAAGACACCGACTATTGACTCCAAGTAGACCACTACTCTGGCAAAGGCGTGGTCTGGACTAATATCACCATAGCCAAGCGTGGTCAGTGTCACAAAGCTAAAATATGCCGCCTCTGAAAAGTTCCCCACCCAATTGCTTTGTTCTAAGCCATTGAAGGCCGTTGGCGAGAGTTCGATAATCATTAAATACAAGACAGCCCAAATCAAACCTATCAACAGAAAAATGGCAATAGAACCTATCACCTCATTAAGGTCAACATGGCCACTAAACAACACCTTTTTAGCAATGCCATAGGCTGTACCAACAAAGAAAACAAGCAATAGAATCAAGAAAAGGTAGTCGTTTTCCTCAATAAGAAAAACAAACTGTAATATGGCCAAAATAATATAGACCACAATTAAGACGGCAATAAACGGCCGCCAATACTGCCCAAAACGCAGGCTTACCAAGGTCACCCCAAAGGTCGCCAGCAACATTAATTTCAGCCCATACGCCCCCAGCGTTACATCATTCTCGACATAGGGAAACATTGCTGACACCAGCAGCGTCAGAACCAACGCAATAGTCAGGTAAGTAAAGTTGTGCTTTTTGTCAGGGAGCCCCACGGTTATTCCTCTTTCGCCAAGATTAACACCGAGGCACTCATGCCAAAGCGTAAATCAACGCTTGCTGGTACGCTGTCCAACTCTATTCTCACTGGCATGCGCTGAGCTAATCTTATCCATTGAAAAACAGGCTTAATACTGGGCAATAAATTATAGCCAACCGTACCATCCGAGGGGGCAATACCCCAGCCCATCGACTCAACACGCCCCTCAATGGGGCTGTCAGGGTAACCCATCAATGTGACAACAGCCTTATTATCGATAGCTATCGCCTCTAGCTGACTCTCTTGAAAATAGCCAAACACCCAAAAGCTGTTCTCATCAACCAGCGCTAAGATAGGTTGGTTTGCCACCGCCTGGGAGCCGATTTGAAAGTTGATATTCGATACATAGCCATCGACAGAAGCATAGACATTGGTATATTCCACTTGCAGCTTGGCAGCAACCAAATTTTGCTCGGCCACGGTGATCCGACTGAGCGACTGCTGGTAGTTCACTTCTCGGCGAATTAAATCCTTATCCGACACCGCCCCTGAGTCCTTGGCTGCAATATCCTTTAGCCGATCATATTCAACCTTGGCGCCCTTAGAGCTGACCTTCTCACGCTCTAGGTTAGCTATGGCCTGCTCGACACTGACCTCGTAGGTAGAGGTATCAATACTAAACAAAAGATCACCAGCCCTGACATGCTGGTTATCGACCACCGCAATATCGAGTACGGTACCCGATACACGAGGAGTCACTTGTATAACCTGCGCTCTCACTTGGCCATCTCGGGTCCAAGGATTGTTGATATAAACTTCAAATTTCTGATAAACAAAGAAGCCAACAACAACAACAAAAGCTAAGTTGGCGGCTATCAATGCCATTTTTTTCGATTTATCCACGTCTCATCCTTAAATATGAATAACAAATGCGTCGAGTATCAAGACAAAGCTCGCAAAGATACTGACAAAAGTCATCGATGGGTAGCTGATATAAAGGCTAAAACCCGTTTTATTAAAAATAATGGTTACCAACCAAGTCAACAATAACGCCAGTAGCGCCACGGCAATAAACGGCGAAAAATACACATCACTAATAGCCAGTTCGTGGGGGATATTATTCATCGCTTACACTCTGCGTATCACCCTCACGATCAGACTCTCGCTGTTTGAGTTCTTTATCATAAGATTCTCTAACAATCGGCTCCGATAGCATATCCCCCCAGTCGGTACGCTCAGTCATTTGCTCTATGATCTGGTCATTCAATAAGCTCTGACCGCTGTCTAGCGCCCAACCACCGCCCAATGCCTTATAGATTTGTACTACTTGGCCGGCAATATTCCCTTTGATCTGAGCATAGTTATCTTCGTTACGGGTCATTTTCTCAACCGTACTCAACAACCGCTGATAGGTAACCAAGCCATTTTCATATTGACGCATCGAGATATTAAACGCCCGTACCGAGGCCTCTACCGATGCCTTACTGTACTCTGATTGCTGGTTAAAACGCTGATATGCCTCCACCGCATTATCTACTTCCACAATCGCATCGATGACCGTTTGATTATAATTTGTCAGGCTGGCTTGAAATAAAGCATCCTCAACTCGAACCTGGTTTTTAAGCCGACCATATTGAAATATATTCCAGCTAAAGGCGGGACCTACATTGGCATACACCGAGTCTGATAGACTATAACTGCCACCATCGGCAACCGTTTGACCAACACCAATGCTGCCAAACAGAGTAAAACTAGGGTAAAGCGCTGCTTCTGCAACACCAATTCTGGCGCTCTGCGCCTTGGCCTGCATCTGAGCAATTTGTATATCGGGGCGACGCGCTAATAAACCAGCATTTATCTCTGTGCTCATGATTGGGATAGAGGGGATAATTGAGAACGAATCATAATTATCCACAGCGCGTATATTCGACTCGGTAGTCGCCGCTATCCGTTTTTCGTGCTGATCGAGTGTGAGTTTTTGCTCACTGTTTTGCAGCAATTCTTCCACTTGCTCAGGCAACATACCTAATAAAGCCGCCAGGGCGTTTCTTGCTTTAATTTGCGATATTTCTAAACTTGGCAACACCGACAAGGTGGCATATAACTGGGTTTTTGATTGCTGCACATCGAGTTCAGATACATCCCCAGACTCGAATTGTATCTGAGTAATTTCAGTGACCCGCTGCTGGATTTTAATGTTCTGCTGAGATAAAAAAACGCGTTCCTGGAAGGTTCGGTAATTGATGTAATTGCGCACAACCTCAGCTGTTATTGAAATCATCACTTGGTCATAGGAGGCCATACTGGCATAGAGGTTTGCCTCAGATGACTCAATACCACGGGCATACTTGCCCCAAATATCCATTTCCCAGCCCATATCGAAGCCTAGATTGACACTGGTATAGTCTGCTTCATTTTGATAGCCCAGCACGCCGGCACCTGATACTGATTGGCTCTGAGGGTACTGCAAGCCATCAGAGAACCCCAGTGCCGCTCGAGCTTGTACAATTTTTAGCCCTGCCGATTCCAGGCTTAAATTTTGCTGATGAGCCAAATCAACCAACTGATTGAGCATCGGGTCATTAAATTGGGTCCACCATAAGCGAGTCTGCTGATAACTCTGTTCGCTATCAGCCTGTTGCCAGCTACTCGGCAACTGTGCTGGTTGTTGTTCGATAAAATCAGGCCCTAACAATGTGCAGCCTGAAACTGTCGCCAGCAAAAGCACGATGGCAGTACGAGAAATATAAGGGTGAAATGGCTTGACCTTCATTATGACCTAAAACCTACTCTGTTTTAATGCTGACCAATCAATATCAGCCATTCGCTGATCACACTGAATGAGCGAGCCCATTATGTTTTTATACAGATTAATACCCAGATAAAACTCTGCTATCTGTTGCTTACTGTACTGCGACATGTCAATCGATGCCAATAATAACGTTATTTTTTGTTCGTAGTTTTGCCAAATTTGATTGCTGTCTGCAACGATAGCAGAGCCTTCCGACGTCATCAGTTGAGTACTAAAGTCCACTAAAAAACCTTCTTTTTGAGCCTGGCGAACAAGCTCGATCAACGGATTCTTATTAAAGCTTTGACGTCGTTCCATCAGTAGCTGAATACGTCCCGACAACACTGAAACACTTTCATTTAGTTGATCGATACCCGCCTTATCTATGCCGCTGAAATAACCATAATCAATCAGCCCTCCCCAGCTTTTCATTTGGCCGCATAAACGAACACAGGCAAACGCGGCATAGCCCAGGTGCTGTCGCTGAACAAAGCTAAGCGATTGCCCTTGATAAGCAAGAACGGTAGTGACGGCGCTAAAAAATCGGCGCCGCATATTACGGTATAAATACTCGGGCTTACTGTTAAAGGGAAAATAAACAGTAATCAGCAGAACGGTAATTGCCAAATAGAACATTAGCATTACCGTCAATATCACCGCAAAGTTGTACTGCATCTGATTATCAATACCCAACACAAATAAACCCAGTAGGAAGAAGATAGCCACCGGACCCTGCAACAAATAAAAACCGGCAAAGGCATAGATAAAAATAAAGATAAACAACTCAATCCAATGACTGAGATTGGGCAGGATAAACACATAGGCAAAGCCGGCAAAGAGAAAAGCGAAGGTAAATAATATGTACAAGAGTTTGGGTTTAACCGGTGTAAAACCTACTAATGGGACAAACATAGTCGCAAAGGTGACAAAGCTATAGCCGCCCGGCGGATTATAGAAAAACCATAATGCATGGGCGAACCAAAAGGTGATAAAAGCCATTGCCCCCAGCTTGAAGCTCTCTCTATCCAGCCATATAAAGGATGCGGGCTTTGAGTTTGGCCGATATTCAAAGTCATCACTGTCAGTATTGAGCGCTACCACGACTTGATTCAGCGAGAGTAACAGCTGACTAAAACTCTGCATCCAATCACCACGACCAATAAGCTGCGCAGCGTCTAAATGACCTAACGACTGTAACCGCTGTTCATCGCCCTGTAGAGTAATAGCTGCTGTAATATGTTGCTCACCACCCTGCCAACTCGCATTGATAGCCGACAGCTGAGACGCCATCATATCAAGCAGGCCTTGATACCCACCGACATACTCGTCGATGTTTGTTTGTTGCTGATGACTTAACTGCATAGCGTTGGTCAAGCGAGCCGAAAGGTCGTGATAGTGCTGCACAATCATCTGCCAGTGCTTGCGATAGGCGCCACTTTCACCGGCATCGCTTTGCATGACGATATACTGTTGTTGCAGTGACTCCGTCTTGATCACGACAGCAGCCAGCTCCTGCTTCGCTTGCTCTGCTAACGCTGGCTGGCGAAGCGTGGAAAACAATTGGCAATAGTCGGCACTCAATTCGGTGACTGTTTGACGTATATCTACCGTCGCCTTTGCCGGCCAGATAAAACTCCCAACTAAGGTGTAGATGACAATTCCAAAAATTGTCATAAATGCCCGTTCGATACCGTAAAGCAACGAGCCGTCGAAATCACCACCGTTGTAACTCATCATCACCATCACACCGGTCAGCATAAAAACAGTGTTATCTCCCTGGCAACATCGGTAAATATAAAAAATCGTGGCAATAACCACAGACACAGAGAAAAAATAAATTCCAGTATGGGAGGACAGTAAAACAATGAGACCAACACCGACAATCATACCGATGATGGTGCCGATGACCCGGTAGGTGCCCTTCATCAGCGACTCGCGCATACCGCCGGTGGCGACGATAAGCATCACTGTAATTGCCGCCGTCGATGGCTGACTCCAGCCGAAGGCCATGGGGATAATATAGGCGAGAGTCAAACTGAGCGAGACCTTGATAGCAAACTTGGCCTTGGCTGAAAGGTAGCCACCAAATAAACTATTGATTCCCTCCCGCCATTGCGCCGCAGTCATGATAAAGCAACAGGCAGATTAAACAGTGTCATGTATTACTCTTTTTATTGGTCCAACCATTGCTTGTAGGGCTGTTTCATCAAACTCGAATTATAATATCGAACATCCCCTGTCACTTCCTTGGCCACCCAGGCTGGCAGTTCAACCTGCTGCTGCTCGCTTTTTAATTCCAGTTCTGCAACCACCAATCCCTTGTTATCCGCAAGAAACTCATCAACCTCAAACTCCTGATCGAGGAAAGGCACTATATAGCGTATTTTTTCAATACTACCGGGTTCGCAAAGGGGCAGCAATTGCTCCGCTTCTGCCAGTGCTATCTCACGCTCCCACTCAAAGCGAGATAGCCCCGATTCCGAGCTTTTCCCCTTGACCGTGATAAAGGCCCGGTCGGCTTTTATTCTAACCCTAACCGTGCGCTCAGGGTGCGAGTTTAAATAGCCTTGTACGATACGATAGGTGACCGTGGCCAACGCCTTATAATCGCTGTTATGGACCCGGTATTTACGCTCAATCTCTAACATCTCCACCCCTTAAAAACACACTACTTGATTATCGGACATAAGTTGTCAGCTGTCGATAACTCAGTGTTTTTATTCAGATAAAGCTCGCCTGCCAATAAACACCCAGCGCTGGAGTAACCGTTAGTCCTTTTTTGCCGTATCCCAGGGGTTAAATTTCTTCGCCGGCGCAGGCTGACCGACAGGTTCGACCGCTGGCACGCGCTTTTTAGACGGATCTTCAGGGCGGTATTTCAGCTGTAATCCCTTGATAAAGTTCCTTAACACCTGATCCTTACACTCTCGGTAATGCTTGTGGCCCGGTTTACGGAAAAAAGCACTGAGTTCATGTTTGCTCATGCTTAAACCGGCCAACTGCAGCGCCGCCAAAATATCTTCATCGGTAAAGTTAAGCGCAATCTTTAGCTTGCGAAGAATAATGTTATTATTCAAGCGGCTTTCAGGCTGGGGTTGGTCGCCATCACGCTTGCCTCGCTTGAGATTGATAAAGCCATTCAAAAAGGTCGCCAGCTTTACATCGCTGCAGTTCTGATAATCTTCATCTTCTTCTTTTTTCAGCCATCGGCTAACTTCCGCACGACTGACAACGAGCTCCGCCTGTGCAAAAATCGCAATCATCTTATCGTCACCGAGGTTAAAACAGTAGCGAAGGCGGCGTAGAACATCGTTATTAGTCATGATAAGACTCGCTGGTAATTACATTTAAAACAAAAGCTTACAAAACAAAGTCAGCCAAAGAAAGTGACTGACCAAGGAATCAGGCCGCCATATTACCAGTAAAGCTTAGTTTAATAAAAAATTTAGCTAAAAAGAGCGGGGAATGAGGCGACCTCTAAGGAAGAGAGGTCGCTGATGGCTTAAGTGCGACAGCCGAAACCATGTATACGCACAACGTTGTCACCGAGGTGTTCAATCGAATGGAGCTGCTGACGATTACTGTATAAATGGGTGGTTTCCATCGCCGCACGGGCTGCGCGACTAATTTTTCGAGGGGTTAAATAGACAATTAGACTGGTTTGTGCCGGGTTAAAACAGGCGACTTCCAACCCTTGGCGGTTAAAAAATCGGTGAATATTAACGGTCGTTGTACCGCGGGGGGTATAGCTACCCAAGGTGATTAAGAACTGTTTTTCCGTGGCCACTGCGGCCCAATTAACAACCCTAAAGGACAACATATCAAAGGCTTGCTCAAGGTTGAAGATATTATCGTGTCGACTCACACTCATAACGCCTCCTCGCTATCAAAACATCAATAGCTGTTATAATTATAGTCTTTATTGAGACCTACCAATAAAGGGTAGCTGCATTTAGGCAGCTATTTCAGAGTCGCATAAATAGTTTATCGATGTCAATTTAGCCGATCATTATTCACTTTGTTGACACCAGCAGCCCTCTGTAGCCGTGCAAATCTGCTCACTACCAGGCGCTGTACAGGCAGCATTGTCGATGACTTTCTTCTCCCCCTTGGGCGTTATCAGATAACTGATTATAGCCGCATCGACCTCAGCCCCCAGCGATGACAACGTATAATCATTATCACCGGGCTTATCCTTATTTATCTCGTGGTCGGCGCGAGCACCAATGACACTGCAACCACAGACACCCACCCATACTAGGATTAGTGAAACCGATAAAAGCACTCTAAATTGGCCCATGATTGAGTCATCCTTGCTCGTTAAGGTGTTATTTAACCGGGGTTAGTAGCTGATATATATTGCCGGGTAAATCATTGGTCAGTTTTTCATTAAGACGCTGTACCAACATCGCCTCTGTCTGTGCTGAGATTTTATACGGCCAGCGCTTTGTCGCAACGTTGGTGTTTCCATCGCTGAGACTCAGCACCAAATTACCTCGCTGCCACAACCAACCCTGACGGTTCTCCGAGGCACCCTGCTCTAGCTGCATATCGATATTGTAATTGCCATCGACAGCCTGATTAACACCCACATCAGCCATCGCTGATTGCAGCATGACCAGATTCACATCATCTTGCGCCGAGCTCCTCATCGTCATTTTGGCCAAACTCTGGCGAATAATAGCGGTCAATTCATCGGCATCATAATCCGTCGAAATACCACTGCCAGTCAGTACCCGCAAGTTATTATTATCATTCATCCGCTGTACTTGCTTTTGTCTTGCCTGCTCTAACGCTGCCAAGGCAGCAACCGCTGAGGGTGCTTCGTTTTGAGCGTAATTAACCGCCGACAAGGTGTCGCGATCAGCACTGTTGATTGACTGGGTAAAACGCTGAATAGCGGGGCCCTTCTCTAGCACTGCCAGGCTATACAGCGGACCACCTTGCGCTGACTGCCAACGCTCTGCAATTTTGGCTCCCTGCAGCATCTGCTGCGCCTGAGTATTGACAAAGCGTGATACCTTCTGATCATTCTGAACCTGTCTCTGCGAAGCACCATTTCCCACCTGACTACTAACCGTCGACTGAGAAAAATCCATGCTGCTATCAGACACCGATACCTGGAAGATCTTCGACAAGTTTGCCAGGGCGCGGTTGTCCGCAACCGATTGGCTACTTCCTTCCCCTGAGGCGATTAAATAACGACTATCTGGGTAACTGCTATCGCTCCCCATCAGCCATTCAGGCTGCTCCGGAGTACTGCTACAAGCGACAATAAGAACTGACAGTAAAACAGGAAACGAAAATCGATATATGCTCATCATAAGGGCTCCACAATAGAAAAGACTTGGTCGGCTGGGGATGGATAGAAAATAAATAAGGTTTGACCCTTATCCACTAGAATAGTGTCTTCTTGGGTTTCGACAATAGTCGGGTGCTGCACATCATCGGGGTCGGCGAGCTCAACCTTATTAATCTGCAAACCGCCAGCCTCCTTAGGTTGAGCCAGCGTATACTCGCCGGCATCGATATCTAACCGCTGCACCTGTACCGCTGAAGGCAGCATGTTCCAGCTTCTGACGTCAGCAACCTCGGAAACAACCGAGGCGATGTTCAAAATTGCAGCGGCAAAACCACTGCTATCATTCTTTTGCGCCTCTTTTATTGCCTGATGCTTGGTCACCATACGCGCCAAGGCTGCAGCGTAGATTGCCGCCGAATCGGCTGCTAAATCGTCTCTTGCCAAGGTCTCGATATTATCGAGTATCTCGGTCTTATATTGTTTTCCATCAAGGTTATAAGCCAATCGTCTTGAGCTGGCCGGTGGCGATGGATAATACGGCAGCGCCAGGGATACGTTATGCTCCAAGCTGGGCACGTAAACAGTGATGAAGTGTTGTGACTTATGACTGACCACCCCCTGCCAATAAAGCACGACTAACTCAGCGGATTCTCGACTGATCGGCGCTAATTGATAATCGAATTGCTCAACTAACTGGCGATGTTCGTCATCCAGCCCCAGGCGAAGGCTGGCACGCAGCAGCCCGTCAGATAAAGCCTTGGGCGGCTTAATTCCGCTCTTATTCATCACCTGCAATGCGCGACGGTAACTAATCATGGCATTGTCAGGTTCGCCATTGATCTGGTAGACCAGGCCGGCGAGATAATGGCTACTGGCTACCATGCCCGACAGGCCGCTATTCATTGGCAGGCTTTGCTCAATCACCTGCCCCTGCAAAACCTCTACCCGGGCGCCGCCAATATCACCTTCTAACAGATAGGCAATAATCAATAACTGCTGCAACATCATCCGCTCTGACGGTGTACTGCTATAGCTTCTAAGGGTCTCATTGACGGCGACTGCACCGACATTCTCACTGACACTCTTGGCCTGTAGCGCTGCAATTACCTGTTTGGCTTTTTGCAACTCTTCAATGGCCCCAGGGAAATCACCGCTATAGGCCCGAAGCAAACCGATATTTAACTGGTACTGTACGTAGTCTCGGTCGGGGTAACTGCTCTTTTCTACCTCAACCAGAACCTGCTCAACATGCCCCCGCGACAAGTCTTCAGCAAGACTGTTAAACGCATGTTGCTTGAATGAACATCCCGCCAGTTGAAAAAATAAAAAAACAGACAAAAAAGCCCCAATACGGGGCCTTAATTTGCGCATCATGTCAGCCTTATTAGCAGTGATTAATAGCGTAGCTTGCTATTTGATACATATTTTTTAAGTTTCTTCTGACCAATCCAAACCTTGCGGTTATCAGCCATGCTAATCAACGTTAAGTCAACCTGGTAGAACCTTACCTGGTCGCTGCTATTGGCATCGATAATGGTGTTGATTTGCCCCTGTAACATAAAGTCTGCACCGCGCTCTTGACCGGCAGCATTGCGGCTGTCATCGGTGGCATTTAAATCTTGATCAACACGTTCGTCTCGGATCTCACCGCGTTGATTACTTGAGGCGACAAAATCTACCTGGCCGGAGTTAATTAATTCGCGCTCCATGTCGTTAATAAATGTGTTGGTATTAATATGTTCGTGACTGAGATTCTTAATACTGCCAACAATCACCGCCGGTGTCTTACCATTTTGCTGGGTATAGGTTGAAATCCAGGGGCGGGACAATACATCGCTGATCATCTCCTCCGCCACTAAGCGCGAGTCAGTGTCATTCCAAGCACCACTCAAGTCGACAGTTTCATCGGCATCCATACGTTTGACAGAGGTGCCACAGGCCGCTAATACCGCAACTGTGGCAATGGTGACAATAGACTTAAACAGGGTATTCACTAGGGATTCTCCTTCACAAAACGATCAAAATTCATATTGGTTTTTTCTATCACCTGCTGCTTAACCTCATCCGTCAAACCCTTGGCTCTCTCGATAGCATCTTCTAGGTTATCGAGGTCTAGCTCGACAATTGAGTAAATGTCTCCGTTCTCTTCATTGCGCCAGCGACCAATGATTTTCGCCCCCTTTAACGCCAACTGTGTCTGGGTCTTTATCTGCTGTTCGACGCTATTATTCGCCACGCCACCGGTGGCGGTGGTGTAATCACCAGAACTGCTGTCGACAGTTGTCGATAAAATACTGGCCAATTCTGCTCGCGCGCGATTATCAGCAACATTTTTTTGCAGCGATGTGTCGCCAACAACTGAAGACATCCCCACACCATAGATCAGCCGACCATCCTCATTACTGATCGCCTGAGTCCCCTCATTCACCCAGTCGGGGGCCCCCTTAATCGACAAATCACTTTTAACATTTGAACCGCCAGAACAGGCGGCTAGACCAAAAACCATGATGGCAGCCAGAAGGCTATGCATTAGACGTGTCTTCATTGCTATGATTCCATTACCAATTTATCGATTAAATATAGCCTGTTATGCGCTATGTTTGAAATATAAAAAGGGTTTTTCTTTGAATTTTCTTAATTCAAGCAGAAACTTAGGTAGATATATTTAGAGGAATAGAATGAAACATCAAGCCTCAACCGTATCGAGGCCTGCTGCGAGTATAAGCTAGGCTAAAGCTTGGCGACGAGCGTTTCGGTGTATTGCCACAACGATCGCGCCGCTTGGCGGTCTACGGCATGGGGGTAATAACCATGCGATTGCACACCAGGCTCTACCTGCTCAGCTATCTGGCAGT
The DNA here is from genome assembly GCF_923077115.1 of Sinobacterium norvegicum. Lineage (NCBI taxonomy): Bacteria > Pseudomonadati > Pseudomonadota > Gammaproteobacteria > Cellvibrionales > Spongiibacteraceae > Sinobacterium > Sinobacterium norvegicum. The sequence continues at coordinate 353,163 of NZ_CAKLPX010000003.1, read as the reverse complement.
CCTCCAGATACAAACCCCCGATATTTTCAAGGCTTGGCGACGTTGCCGCCCATACCGAGGTTGCAGCACCGGCAGGGATTGATTTTCGCATCGCAGCGGGGGCGCGTTCCTCTCCCCCCTTCTTTTCAGCCCCTGACTGCTTACCGCCAGCCATAATAAAGGTAATATCTTCAGGGGTAAGATGACGCCCCAAGTCAGTGATAATCATACCGGGGTGAACTGCATTGGCCGTTACACCGAAGTCGCTATACCGCCGGTTAAATTCGACAGCGAATAAGGCATTAGCCGTCTTGGCAGCACCATAAGCCTGCCATTTATTGTACTCCGTTTCGGCAAAGTTCGGGTCGGCAAGGTCGACACCACTGTATTTATGGCCACCTGAGCTTAGAGCAACCACCCTGGCGCTGGCCGCGCGCTTCAACGCCTCAAGCAAACCCATGGTGAACACAAAATGCCCCACATGGTTGACGCCAAACTGACTCTCTAAACCCTGTGCGGTCTGCTCATAGGGGCAGGCCATCAAACCAGCATTATTAATCAATATATCAATCACAGGGTAATCGCCCGCAATGGCGGCGCTGGCAGCTCTGGCGCTGTCAATGTCAGCCAGGTCCAAGGCCACGGCCACTATGTTTTGATTGCCGGTTAGCTGCTTTAGCTGTTGCGCTTTTTCAGTCGTCTTAGCAGCGTTGCGAGAAGCCAAGACAACCGTGGCATTTTTACTCGCCAAAGCGCGTGCTGCCTCCGCCCCCAAACCACCAGAAGCCCCGGTGACTACCGCGGTCTTGCCGGTTAAATCTATTCCCTCCAACACATCATCGGTGGTCGATTGCGCATTAAAACCCATGGTCATACCCTGCGTTAATTAAAGTTGAGACTATCTCAGCAGTAATGTCCCACATCAGCAAGTACTGTCAACACCGCTTGCCGAACATTTCACCCTTTCTAGTTAACACCTTTGGATGTATTCATGGCAGGGGATTAATGAATTAGTGAACAGCGACGACAATGCGGCAGAACGACAATAACGACAACGAGCCTTGACTATGAGACCCGGTCGTCAATATCGAGGTTTTTTGTTACGCTTAGAGCCCTGACTCAAAAACAAAAATATTCATCGAGGCTTTTATGCTAACCATCTACGGTCACACCAATACTCGCTCGCTGCGCACAACCTGGCTTGCTGAAGAGCTGGGGCTTGACTATCAATTTCAACAGGTCAATTTAGCTGAGGGAGAGCATAAGGGAGAAGCCCATAGACGCATCCATCCCGGAGGTAAAATACCCGCGATCGCAGACAATGGCTTCACACTGACTGAATCTGGCGCAATCGCCAACTATTTGGCCGATAAATACGCCCCCGGCAAGCTAACCCCCCCCTTTGCCACGGCCGAAAGAGCACTGTATGACCGCTGGTGCTATTTTGCACTCTGTGAACTCGAGCAACCGCTATGGAATATTGGCAAACATAAATTTGTCTTACCCAAGGAGCACCGGGTCAAGGAAATCATGCCAACAGCGGCTTGGGAGTATCAACAAGCACTGGCGTTGCTCAGTGATGGCCTTGGCCAACAACAATATATCCTCGGTGATCAGTTCTCCGCCGCCGATATTTTACTACTGCAAACTCTGCAATGGGGTGCCGCCTTCGGTCAAGCGCTCAACCAGCAGAACCTACAGGACTATCTAGCCCGCGGCCAAGCACGCCCCGCTTACCAGCGAGCCCTCGCCAAAGAAACCGCAGCATAAAACAGGCAGGGCCTTAGCAATTCGCCAAGGCCCATCAATACGCGCTACGACAAGAGCACCCGCCTCTTTCTACGAATAAGACTGGCCAAGCCCAACAACGAACTGCCAAACAACCACGCGCTGGCAGGGACTGGCACAGCCGCCACCGCATCAAAACTAATGCCTTCGACCAAGAAGACAGATAAGCTGCTGGCACCACTGACATCGAAGGAGGAAATACCTTGGATATTTAGGCCAAAGCTTTGCGAGCTACAAAAAGCACAACTATCACTGTCCAGCGTCAACGAACCAAAAACTCCTGATAATATTGCCTTATCCGGCCCCTCCCATTGGCGAAATTTAATCCCCGTAATATTAACCGACTGATTGAAACTAAAACCCAAGGTTTCACCATTTTGTAAGCCAGGCAAATTGATCCCGCCCTTATGAACACCAAAACCATCCAGGCTGTAACTACCAATATTGTAATGTCCAGCATCGGCGGTCACAGATACACCGCCATTGGATAATTGGCTATAACTTGACGTGGTATTATTGATACTGCCCAGACCGGTGAAATCGACATAATCTGCCGTTGCAGAAGCTGTGGATAGTGCCGATAACAACAGCGCTGAAGACGCTTGAAAAACAAAATATTTCATTACTTATTCCCTTATAAAATTAACAAACCTAACTTCCGTTATAGGTATAAAAGGAATAGCAAGCTGCAAGCCAAAATTGAAAAATACAATTTATTCATGAGCTTAAATGGTTATCACAATCCACAACCAATATGTTCACTGTAAACTATCTCGTCGTTTATTGGCGTGAACTTTAAACTATTAAATGACTTATCTATCGCGATTTGAAATAAAGAATTACTGAAGCTGATTGGCTTGTCGATATGCGCCATGATAGTCAAAAATTTTCTCCTGAATTCGCCAAAAATTACCCTTCTTTTTCGCGATGACAAAATCTGGCGCTGTAAAGAAAACCGAACGTTCAACTACCTGTTGATGGGTGGCAAATATCAACGGTTCCACTCCCTGATTGAAACGCCGGCCAAACAGCTGATTGAAGACTGCTCTTTGTCCTCGATTGGAAAAATCAAAACTCTCACTCAGCTCTGTTCCGTCCTCATCGTAATAGACAATTTTTAGCCGTCCATCTTGCTCGCTAAACGTCGCACCGGCGCAACGAATAACTCGGTAGTCTCTCAGTCTCAAGGCATCTTTGAGCTTGTTATCAGGGTCTACAATCGCCTCCCCACACTGACGGCAAGACCTGGCTGCAATATCGTTTTCGGCGCCACAACTGTTACATTGCTTAAAGCGAAAACGGTAATCACAAGCTGTTACCTCCCCCTTCTCGTCTTCCTCCATGCCCCAGCAGCGCCTGCCATAGTGCTCGATGATATGCCCCTCGTCATCCTGCTTGCCCCAAAATGTATTGGCAAAATCACAGCAAGGACAACTTACCATGACAGGAACACTGTCGCTGCTGGGCTTTTTCTCGCCTACCTCAGGGTAGAATAAATCAAACCCATTGGCCGCATAATCAATGACCAGGCAATCATTTTTACCCTCACTCAAACGCAGCCCACGACCAACAATCTGCTGAAACAGGCTAACCGAAGCCGTTGGTCGTAACAGCGCAATCATATCAACATGGGGAGCATCGAAACCGGTGGTTAAAACAGAGACATTAACCAAATACACTATCTCTCGACACTTGAAAGCAGTAATTAGTCGTTCACGCTCATCGCTGGCTGTTTGACCGGTAATCAAGGCGGGGTTGAAGGCGGCTAAATAGCCGCAGATCTCCTTAGCATGTTCAACCGTGGCGGCAAAAATCATCACACCCTGACGGCGATGCTGTTGAGCTAACATCACAACCTGCTCAACAATCGACTCTGTTACACGCGGATGTTTTGCCAGCAAGCTATTCATCTCAGTCGATGAATAGGCGCCGGAAGCAGAAGTCTTTAACTGTGAAAAATCATACTGACTAATCGCCGCATCAATGATTTTTGGTTCGGTCAAAAAACCGTTTTTAATCATATATCGCAGCGGTAATTCATAGATACAACGCTCAAATGGCCTCGGCTGCTGCGCTCTTAAAAAACCATGATAGTGATGACGATAAACCCAGCCCAAGCCCATGCGATATGGTGTTGCTGTTAAACCTAACAGCTTTAATCGAGGGTTTACCGTGCGCAGCTGTTTCAGCAACAGGTAATATTGACTGGTTGATGGATCATCGCTGTCAACGTTGTGATGACTGTGGCTGACTCGGTGGCACTCATCGACTATGACCAGTGAATATTCATCATTAAAGTCATCGAGGTTGCGCGCCACTGACTGAATACTGGCAAAGGTAATTTGATGCTGCCTATTCTTCTGTTGCAGCCCTGCGGAATAAATCCCAGCCGTCAGGCCATAACTCTGGTATTTCTCATGGTTTTGCTCAACCAGCTCTTTCACGTGAGCCAGAATTAATAGCTTTCCCCGCGCTATTTTAGCCAACTCTGCAATCACGAGGCTTTTGCCTGCACCTGTGGGCAGCACAATCACCGCGGGGTCATCGGTTTGCCTAAAGTGTTTGAGAGTGGCATCCACGGCATCCTGTTGATAAGGCCTTAGCTGATAAACCATAATATCTTCGTCAGTTCAGAGATGGCGGAATAGTCTGATCACCCAGCATGCGTTGCCATAAGCGGGGTAAGACCTCAGTAACAGCGACATGACGGGGTACCGTGACCGGCGTAATTTCACGCCATTGACCCTGGCTGTATTCCGCCAAATAAAAAGCAAATGGATTGGACTCTGCCATCCCCAGCCGAAGGTCGGTCGCCTTAAAATACTCACCCTCCAGCTGATAGCTGACAAAGCCGTGGGCGAAGCGGTCGAATACAGCCAGCGTTGGAAAACGGGCCTGAGCCGGTGGCAAGCCACGATCATACTGAACAAAGCGAATATAACCGTCCTGGTCAAGAAACGAGCTGGTTCCCTCCCAATACGTGTTATCGCCCAGCACCAAGGCCCGCCAAAGCAGCGAATTAAACGGCGTTGGGGTGACCAAAAGCGGCCGACCGGCCAGCTCGGTATCAGCCAATTGATGCTCAACACGAATAATTATTAATTGCTGTGCCACCACAGTCCAGACTAAGTAAGCCGACGAAACGGCTAAACCCCAGCGGCAAGCAACCGCTTTGTGCTGGCTAAACTTCGCCCAGATAACCGCAATAATAAGCGGTACGGTATAAAATAAATCGATAATAAATATACTCGAAATCATCACACTGGGACGGTCTAGCGGCCAGAATAAATGGGTGCCATAAGTGGTAAAACTATCGAGTAAAGGGTGGGTAATCAGCGCCAGAGCAACAAGGGTGAACAGTTTTTTAAAAGGCCAGTACTCAGCCAGTTTGGCATTGCATCGCAACAGCCACGACAACAATAAAGAAAAGGGTAGCAGCACAAAAAGTGAATGACTAAAGCCGCGGTGATTCACTGTGTTGGCCAGATCAGTGCCGTAATCGATAAAGACATCGAGATCGGGCAGCGTGCCCAGCATTGCCCCGGCAGCTAACACCTTGCCATTGCACTGCCTGCCTGCAACAGCGCCTGCCACTGCCGCACCTAATACTGCCTGAGTGATTGAGTCCAATGCACCACCTTCAAGTTAATAACAAAGCCAATATCGACAGGCTTGATAATGGTCGGCAACCACAGTATGTGGGCAGCACCCCGTGCAACAGTATGTTAGGTGTTTTTAGCCCGCCTTCACAATCAAAGCTGAATCGAAGGTATCAGACTTCGACGACATATCGTTAATTGTCTCTGTTAATATTGCTGCCTGCGCGGCCGCAACTATGCGTTCGGTGCTGACATCACCGTAAATGGTATTGCGTTGACGGGGGCTTCTCGCCACCTCTGCAATCACCGACTGCATGATATCAGGTGACCACTCTTGGCCAACATCAGCACCGGCAGCGCGGGTAATTGACTCGTTCATCAGTGAACCACCGAGGTCATTGGCACCGGCATTGAGACAGGCCTCAACCCCCTTGCGCCCCATTTTCACCCAGGAGGTTTGGATATTATCAATCAAGCCATGAAAAACGATTCTGGCCACCGCATGCATCATGACTGATTCGATAAAAGTCGGCCCCGGGCGTGAATGACCGCGCAAATACATCGGCGCCTCTTTTCCGACGAAGGGCAGCGGTACAAACTCGGTCATCATACCGGTGCGTTGCTGCAACGCACGGATCTTAAGCAGGTGACGCGCCCAGTGTTTGGGTTGTTCGATATGACCATACATAATCGTCGCTGTGGTTTTAAGTCCGACACTATGAGCTGTCTCAATCACCTCCAACCACTCATCACTGGTCAGCTTGTCACTGCACAGTGTGGCCCGAACCTCGTCATCGAGAATTTCCGCAGCAGTACCCGGCAGTGTTGAAAGCCCGGCATCTTTTAATTGCAGTAAAAAATCTTTCAGAGAGAGCCCCAGAGTTTGCGCACCCTGAGAAACCTCCAGGGGTGAGAAGGCATGAATATGCATCTCTGGCACTGCCGCCTTTACCGCTCGACAAATACTTAAATATGTATCACCAGTATAGTCAGGGTGTATGCCACCCTGTAGACAAACCTCTGTGGCACCGCGCTGCCAAGCTTCCGTTGTACGGCGCTGCAGTTCCTCTAGCGATATATCATAGGGTTTACCGCGTAGATCCTCGTGGGTCTTACCCTTTGAGAAGGCGCAAAACTTACATTTAAAATAACAAATATTGGTATAATTTATATTACGGTTTACTGCATAAGTCACCGTATCGCCATTGACCTGTTGGCGTAGTTGATCGGCTTGCTGACAGACATATCCGGCCTCGTCACCACGGGCACTGAACAAGCGGACAATCTCTTTCTCTGTCAATGTCTGCTGTTGTTTAGCACGTTCAATAATAGTGACAAGATCATCACCGACTAAAGAGGGGTTTGCCGGCGTTGCTAATAACGCTAAAACCTCTTTTGGCGGAGTGTTATCTGAGCCAGTAGCCCAATTATCGGTACGGGGTTGAGAGAAGCTATCGGTCACCTCAAAAAGGCTGCGATGTAAACTCGGGTCCAACCACTGCGGCTTATCAGCAGCATACTGGGGGTATATCGTTAAACGCTCCACCAAGATTTTACCGGCGGCGGCACTCTCACGTTTTAGTTTTTCTAATTGCGGCCAAGGCGCTTCTGGGTTGACAAAATCAGGGGTCAGCGGCGATACGCCGCCCCAATCATTAATCCCAGCATTCACCAGGTTTTCTAACACACCCGGGCTCAAATTTGGCGGCGCCTGTACACTCATCTCGGCACCAAAAATAATCTTGGCAACGGCAATCGTCCACAGCAACTCATTGAGATCAGGCTCCGGTGCCTGCGACATCAAGGTGCCTTCTTTGGCGCGGAAGTTTTGAATAATCACTTCCTGCAGCTGGCCGTATTGTAAGTGGCTACGACGCAGTGTCAGCAATGACTCAATTCGCTCTAAACGCGTTTCACCGATGCCGATGAGAATACCCGACGTGAAGGGCACTTTATGGCGGCCGGCACGATCGATGGTCTGCATTCTCACGACAGGGTCTTTATCAGGTGAACCGTAGTGCGGCATCCCCTTTTCACACAGTCGACTAGAGGCAGACTCCAGCATAATTCCCATTGAAAAAGAGGTCTTACGCAACGCCAGCATTTCTTCATCACTCATGCAGCCAGCGTTGATATGCGGCATCATCCCGGTTTCGCGATGCACCACTTCGGCAACGTGCGCCAGGTACTGCAACGTGGTGTCAAAGCCCATCTCAGCCAGCGCTTTACGCGCGGCGTTGTAACGAAGCTCTGGACGCTCTCCGAGGGTAAACAGCGCTTCCTTACAACCCATAGCCGCCCCTTGACGGGTCAGCTCTAATACTTTTTCCACCGACATGAACGGCGAATCTAAATTCTTCGGCGTTTGCGCAAACGTACAGTAATGGCAGACATCACGACAGAGGTGGGTCAGCGGTATAAACACTTTTTTGGAATAGCTAATCTGCTGACCATAATGTTGATCGCGAAGCTCACGCGCCACACACATCAGAGCAGCTGTATCATCAATATCGGCCAAACTTAAGGCTGTCGCTTCACTTATTATTTCGCTGTCTGCCAGCTCTTTTTGCAACATCTTCATTAATCAGGTAATCCTATTTCAGCACCTTTTTTAAGCGCTTTCTCGTTGTTCACAGCTGCTATCAATCAGTAACGGGGCAATATAGTGGCGAATAACCATCCACGTTAACGGCGCCTGTCTGGGTGAATCCGTTAAAATCAGCGCCAGCTGATTGACGTCATTCGGCGTATCAATATCAAAGCCAAGACCCGGTAAGCCCAGGGTTTGGTAGTCAATACCCTGATCTTTAAATTGTTCCTCATGGCGCTGCAAGCTGCCCTCGCCATAACTAAATTCCACCGCGCAATCGGTGTTGACCAACAGTGCATTGGTACCCTGCCCAGCATTATCAGCCACTAGGCTGATCTGTTTGTTCTGTTGGTAATGACTGCTGATCAACTGGCTGATCTCATCGGCGCCTGCCAGCGGTAAATCACCATGTAAAATCAGTACCTGGCCTCGACCAGAAGCCTTCAGTGCCGCCACCCCCTGGGTGACAGCAGCATTCAAATCATTACCGCGCTCGGCCAACCAGTAAGCACCGTTGTCAGTGGCAATGCTGGCAATTTCCTCATCACCACCAATCAATAATACCGAGTTGACGCTATCGACCCGACCTATCTGCTGCAGCAAATCACGCAGCATGGCCTCAAATAAACGTCGGCGCTGCTCTGCATTTAACAGCGGTGCCAAGCGCTGTTTGACATCGTTCAAGGCTTTTGTCGGAATTAAAACGGCTAAACTCATGACCCTACCTCTTCATCCACTGCAATTTTTGCACGGGATGATGTTGCACCTTGTGATAATTTTTCAGCGAACGCCAGTGTCTGCTCCGCTAATTCAGCACGGTCCTGTAATGACTTCATCACAGTGTTAGTCACCAGGCAGGGGATTCCCTTTGCCTCTATCGCAGGTTGAAAGGCTGCATCGACGGTGTCAATCACCATACCATCTAATAACTCGCCATAAAAATCTGCCACCCCTTCGCAGGTGCACGCAAGACCAAGTTCTGCAAACATCTTCGCAGCAGGCCCTTTTATCGCACTGCCACCAACAATTGGAGAGATGGCGATGACAGGCGCCTTATTGGCGGCCATCTTAGCCGCAACACCAGCCAACTTTAGCAGCGGATCGACGCTGACAAAGGGGTTGGACGGACAAATTATAATACTGGCCAGCGAACTCGATTCTAACAACGCAACGACATCGCTCTGCGGTGCTGCTTGCTCAATACCATCAAAGTAAAAACCGCTGACCACTGGACGACATTGCTCGCGGACAAAGTAATGCTGGAAAGCCAACGCTCCTTGATCCGTTTGCACCATAGTACGTACCCGATCATCAGTCATCGGTAATAATCGGTGTGAAATAGCCAGTGATTGACACAGTTGTTCAGTCACGCGGCTAAGACTCACACCCTTTTGTAATTCAGCACTGCGATATATATGTGTCGCCAGATCTTTATCGCCAAGACGGAACCACGTTTGGTCGCTGAAATGGGCCAGTGACTCCATACAAGACCACGTTTCTCCTGCCAAGCCCCAACCCAGTTCCTTATTATTCAAACCAGCGAGCGTGTACATCACAGTGTCTAGATCGGGAGAGATGGAAAAACCAAGGTGCTCAAAATCATCTGCAGTATTGGAGACAATGGTTAATTGCTCGGCCGATAATACCTGCGCCAAGCCAAGGGCCAGCTTTGCACCGCCAACACCGCCAGAAACAGCCAGCACTTGTTTGTCATGAGCAATATTCATGGGATCTCCTGATACTTTTCGCAACTATCACAACGCAAGATAACCTCGATACAACAAAGTACCCACTGATTAGCGGAATAAATCCGCTTGTTTATCGCGGATCAACGTCTCACTGCCACAGTCAGCCGTCGTCAATTCAAGACCACTGATCAGCACCAATGGCGCGCTTTGGTTTCCCTGGCCCATTAATAAAGAAGCGGCGCAGCTGATTTCATCAGCCACCGCAATAGTAGTGACTTCAAGCGGACGACCGTAGAGGTCCTCGGCGCCAATTTGATCCTGCACGGGAGCAAAACCCGCACTGCCAATAGTCATCCCGGTAATACCATTTCGCCAAGCACGGCCTGCGCTGTCAGCGATAACAATTTTAATATCGCAGTCATAATGCTGCTGTAAACGCTGACGCAGTGTCGCTGCCGAGGCGTCCGAGTTAACCGGTAGAAGCAAGACCTGTTCACGGCCGTCTTCGGCGGCAGTAATATTCGAACGATCAATACCAGCATTGGCGTGCACATAACCGAGCCGGTGTTGCACAATCATCACCCCGGGGCGGTGCCGCACCACCTCGACCGATTCCGATAAAATCAATTCAACCAAACGTGGATCTTTGTCAACTTTTTCAGCCCAGGCCAAGGCCTCAGCAGAGGGGATCACCTCGTCGAGAATGGCATAACGCCCCTCAGACTTAGAGACAATTTTCTGAGCCAACACCAACACATCACCACTGCTTGGCACAACGCCGGCAGCAGTAATGGCATCGACACAAACGGTGAATAAATCATCACCGGGCTGCACATGAGGCACCCCCGGCAGCACACGGGCTGAAAACTGCTTAGACACGATACAACCTTACCTATTATTCTTATCGAAGGATTACTGCTCAATACCGCTGATACGGATGCCTGCGTGGCACTTGTATTGGCGGTTGATCGTAATCAAAACCGATGTCATGGCTTCTACTGCCGCGGCGTTAGCAATCGGTCCTGCGTGGAAACCGCGCATACCCGCCGCCTCAACCAAGTTGATCACCGCTTCACGAGCCACTTTCTTATCACCACATACTAACACATCACAATCGAGAGCATGACCTTCCTGTAAATGATGGGCAGCAACGTTTTGAAAGGCAGAAACCACCTGGGTTTGCTCACCCAAGAAATTCTGAGCGATTTGACCTGCACTGCCACCTTCTGGCAACTGGACTCGGCCAACTTTAGGTGGCACTAATGGCACGGTGACATCAATAAGAATTTTGTTTTCCAACGACGACTTAACTGATTCCAAGGTGCTGATCTGATGCGAGAAGGGGACAGTAAGCACGACAATATCACCGGCTTCGGCAGCCGCGAGATTATCCATTGGCTGCACCGAGGCTTCAGTTACGCCGCGCTCCTGCATCAATGCTTGTAGCTCAGTGGCAGCCTGTTCGGCCTTTTCTTGGGTGCGAGAGCCAATAACGACATTATATCCAGCCTGGACCCAGCGGCGAGCCAAGCCCGTGCCTAGATCCCCAGTACCACCTAAAATAGCAATTGTTTTTATTACATCCGTCATCAAAGTTCTCTCTATCATTATCATCTTGCAATGTTGTCATCACTTAAATTTGATTAAGCTAGCAGGCACTGCTGTCGAGATCGGCATACACAGTGTAATGTATACCGACAAGCCCCTATGTTAGCAGATGCTCAGACCATCTCAAGTCACCCCCGCGGGTGAACGCCTACCAATGCGCCTTTGATCAACATTTGGTATCATAGCCGTCATCACTAATGCCTGTAAAAATAGCCCTCAAGGCCATTCAAACAGCGCTTTAACAAGAAACAAAACCATTATTAGGTATGTTGATGAATAATCCATTAAATATGGCTGGCAAAGTTGTTATCGTCACCGGTGGCACCAAAGGTGTTGGTCGAGGCATAACCACCCGTTTTCTTGAAGCCGGTGCCGAGGTTGTCATTTGTGGCCGCAGCGAACCCGACTCTCTGCCCAGTGCCAACGGTAAAACCGCTGTTTTTCAACCAGTCGATGTCCGTGATGTCGAGCAAATCCAAGCTTTCGTCGACTTCACCGTCGCCAAATTTGGCCGCCTTGATGTGCTAATCAATAACGCCGGCGGCGCACCAAACGCCGATGCAGCGACCGTTTCACCGCGTTTTTCTGAGTCTATTGTTCGTCTCAACTTGTTAGCGCCACTGAACTTCTGTCAAATAGCCAACGCCGTTATGCAGCAACAGCCCGAGGGCGGCTCGATCGTGAACATCTGCAGTGTCAGCGCCGTTCGTCCGTCACCAGGTACTGCAGCCTATGGCGCCGCTAAAGCCGGACTACTCAATCTCACCACCTCACTGGCGGTAGAGTGGGCACCAAAGGTTCGCTTAAACGCCATCGTGGCCGGCCTGATTAAGACCGAGCTAGCCCACATGCACTACGGTGATGACGCCGGCATCGCCGCCGTCTCTGCCACCGTCCCTCTTGGCCGCATGGCCAACCCAGAAGATATCGGCGATACCTGCCTATATTTTGCCAGCGACCTGTCCAGTTACGTCACGGGTTCCAGCGTCACTGTCCATGGTGGCGGCGAAAAGCCAGCCTTCCTGGATGCCGGCAACAGCGGCAACTAAACAGCCGCCAAAATATGCAGTCTGACCTAGGCTGCATTTTCTCCCCCCACCCCGCGATAGAACAGAATTATGGCCAGAATTGACATACAGCTACCCGATTATTTCGATTTCAGCACCACCTTAGACATCCATATCAGCCACATAAATCGTGGCGACCACCTAGGCAACGATGCACTGATCAGCCTATTAAACGAAGCCCGATGTCGCTACCTCGCCGACAAGGGCGTCGATAATATGCGCATCCTCGGCAGCCAGCTAATCAATGCCGATCTCGCCGTCGCCTACAAGAGCGAAGCACGCTATGGTGAACAATTAGAGATCGAGATCCAAGCCAACGAATTTCAGAAGTACGGCTGTGATTTTGTCTATCGCATCAGCGAGAAAAGCAGCGGCCGGTTAGTCGCTCTGGCCAAAACAGCCATGCTCACCTTTGACTATGACAACAACGCCTTAACCCCTGCACCCGATGGGTTTGAAGCGTTTTTCCAATAGCGCAGCCGATTTTTGCCACCACCAGCTAACAAGTCATTGACAGAGCTTGCAGTTTTTTTAATCTCCAAAGGCGAAATAGCAATCGGTTTAATGATTTGCTGGTGTATACTCGATGGCAGAATTTTGAGGAAGCTGCATCAATGTCAAACGAATTAGTAACATCGGATTACAGTGAATTAATCGACGCCATCTACCGCGGTCCTCTTGAGCGCACGCCATGGCAGAGTTTTTTAAACCAATTCAAACTATTACTCGATGCCAAAGTGGTCGCATTAGTCCGCCGCTTCCCCACTCAAAGCGACCGCGGTCTGCTCTACACCACCGGCGGTGATGAGGTTGCTGCCGCCGATTATCGCAACCGCCTTTATGCTGTAGAACCCCACGTTAGCAAAACACCCAACAGCCCTGTTTACACCCTCGATGAGCTGGCCAACAAAGAAACAATGATTAACAGCGAGTTCTTTCAAAAGTGTCTGGCCCCCTCACAGATTGCTCACCTGCTGTGCGCGGACACCTTTGAAAACGACGGCAGCGGTAGAAAACTACAAGCCAGACTATGCGCCGCCAAATCCGACGGAACGCTGAACTTTACCGAGCAGGAAAAGAAATTATGCGAACTGTTACTGCCTCATCTTCAGCGCGCACTGATGTTCCACAAGGAATATGTCAAAGTTGAGTCTGAGCGCGCACTCTATGAGGCGTCAATGGATCAGCTCGGCCTCGGTACTATTATTCTCGATGAAGATGGCAAGCTGATTAAAAGCAACCGCATTGCCAGCAACATCCTCAACGACCGCGACGGCATCAGTGCCGAAGAAAACAAACTGATGTTCTCTAATCGCGACAACGATGCAATTCTTCATCAAGCCATCGAGCGCTGCCGTGCGTTGCTAGCCTTCAAAGATAACCAGCTAGTTGAAGCGCTGCGTGTTCAGCGCCCCTCAGGCCGCTCTGATCTCGGTATTTTGATCAAATCCGTCAACGCCTCTGTCAGTGGCACCGATAATAACTTTATTCAGGGCTGCCCCTCTATCGCCATATTTATCAGCGACCCTGAGCAGCAAACCGCAACCGGCGCCGATATTTTACGTCAGCTCTATGGCCTGACTAACGCCGAGGCCAATCTGGCACTGCTAATTTTGGAAGGCATGAGCGTTGAAGAGGCTGCCGACCACCAGGGCGTCAGTAAAAATACCGTCAAAACACATCTCAAATCACTCTACGCCAAGACCGGCGTGAGCAAACAGACCCGTCTTGTGCGCCTGTTGAGCAAGAGTGTCGCCTCCCTCGGCTAATCCATCCGACAAAAAAGACAAGGCGGGCTATTGCCCGCCTTTTTTATGCTTCACGTTACACCGACGCCACACCACCGGCCTTGTCGATGTTCGGCCAGCGCTGGCCGCATTGATCACAGCCACACCCACCAGCATCAGCCACCAACCAGCCGCGACCACAACCCTGACACTTCAGCTTAGGCTCACAACAGTGGTAACAAGCCCAAACCTCAGCCACCAAACTGTTAACACCTATTCGACGCACTAGTCGGCGCTCACAGCTGGGGCAGTCCAACAGCGCCGATTGATAATCACACTGGCGACAACCCCAAATATCCAAGCCATTTTGGTAGCGAAGTAAGCGAATGTCACCGTCATCACATTGGGGGCACTGCATAATTTTCTCCCTCTTAATGCTCCATACCTGTTGCCAGCCGGCAACGTCAAATCTGCGATTATAGCCACTAACGCCCTGGGAATAAATATGCGACAATCCTAGGTTCTGTTTTCATTTTTGACCCAGGATATTTTTCGGTTATGACTCTTAACGCCTGTATTATTCAACACATCTCCAGCGAGGCTGACAGCCACGACAACCACGACCAATGTCTGCCTGTTAACGACCAGACCGAGACACTCTTCAGCCAGTTAAAACATAACTTTATCACCCGCGTTGGTAAGAAGTACGGCTGCTTCGACACCGAGGGGGAGGCGCAATTTGCCGCCAGTGTCAGCGATCTATGCGCTGACAGTGACCTAGCAACTCTCTCAGGACGGCTCGCCGAGCAAGTATTTAACGGCCTGAAAGAGGCCCAGCAATCACTCTCCGCCTATTTTGTCTTTGGCCGCGAGAAAGTTGCCGAGGAAGAGTTTCTCTACCTGTTTTGCATTCAACTGACAGAGGCCCTGCAAATCTCCGAGCAACTGGAGATTAATGACACCCAATTTCTCAATCTCAGCGAAATCGGTTTTGCACTGCGCTTGAATATCAGTCAGTGGCAGGCCAACGAGGATAAATTCCTCACCATGTATAGCTATCGCCTCGAAAAAGAGCTGGTTAAGGCCCTGCAAGACATTATCGGCTTTACCAGTACCGTCAATGCCAATGCTGACACCAAGGCATTGATTAATAGCATTCAAAACTACGCCCACCAACTGCCGGAAGAAAAAGCCCACGACGTCCGCAGCCAAGCCTTCGAATACTGCGAGAGCCAACACAAGGCCGGCGAGCCCATCGCGCTCGATGAGCTGTCTCGTCAGATCAACCAGGATGAGCCACAGCAGTTTCAGCAGTTTGTCGCCGAGAAAGTCGAGGAGAAGCCCAAGCCTGAGGTCATCGCCGACGCCAAGCAACTCAAGGCTCTGGTTAAAATGGCCGGCCGCGATAAAGAGTTCACCCTGTCGTTCAATTCCAATACCCTTGGTGAGCGCATCATTTGGGATGAGGATAACGACACGCTGACCATTCACGGCCTACCCAATGCAC
Source organism: Sinobacterium norvegicum (assembly GCF_923077115.1). Taxonomy (NCBI): domain Bacteria; kingdom Pseudomonadati; phylum Pseudomonadota; class Gammaproteobacteria; order Cellvibrionales; family Spongiibacteraceae; genus Sinobacterium; species Sinobacterium norvegicum. The sequence continues at coordinate 337,610 of NZ_CAKLPX010000003.1, read as the reverse complement.
TCAAAGCTCAAATGAAACGACAAACAGGCTGATGAAAGACCACAGCAAAGCCGCCTCGGCGGTCGAGAACAACCTCAACCTGCTGATCAGCGATATCTCTATTCTGCAGGAGAAATTGTTTAATCAGCAGCTGCGGCTCCACGGTGAAATCACCTTAAGCCGCGCTCAAGCGCAGGTGTTAGCGCTGTTAGCCCCCCGTGACGGTTTGACACAAACAGAAGTGCTCGAACAACTGAGTATCGAAAAATCAGCTCTGGCCAGCCTGATGACCAATATGGAAAACAATGGCTGGATTACCCGCCGAGCTGACAGCAAAGACAAGCGCTCCAAGCGAGTCTACCTGACCGATAAAATATGGCAGCACAGCGACACCCTGTCGAAGGTGGCCGAATTTTCTGCCCAGACAGCACTGGCGGGGTTTTCGAACAAAGAACGGCAATTATTATTGGAGCAGCTCAGCACTATTCGACAGCAACTCAAAACGGCCCTCAGCAAATAAGTACGCTCTTATCGAGATCAAAAAAGGCAGCCTAAGCTGCCTTTTTCATGCCGAGAGCAATAGAATTAGCCCTGCCACTTATGGCCCCATTTTGAAGCCTCGGTGTTGTGCGTGGTCTGCCAATTGTCATCTAACTGGATACCATCGTGACCAAACTCTAGGGCAAAATTACCCGGCGTCAGCATATAGAACGACACCATTTCATCATTAATGTGCTCGCCAAGGCTGGATAGCACAGGAATTTCACGTTCATTAACACGATCCAGGCAGCTACCCACCTCTCCCAGCGACTTAACCTCTGCCATCAGGTGTACACAACCCGGCGCCTTTGATTCAGGGCTTGGTGCAAAATCAGTCTCAGGCGACGGTGCGCCCCAACTCCATAAAGCCAAGCTGTGGTGACGAGGATTACAATGCATAAAATAAATTTTACCCATGCCTGTGGCTGACATATCGGTAATATCGGCATCGGTAAAGCCCAGCGCCTGATAGAAGTCATGAACACCTTCGAAGTCAGTTGGCGCATGTAATACCACGTGACCCAAGCCCATGTCGACGCCATCATCTGCAACGGTTACAAAACCCTGTAGATCAAGCGGTGAAGTAAAGTCACCATCGCTGGCCAGGTCTGTTGCCGACCAATATAGCTCTAACTGATTGCCAGAGGGGTCAGCCAAACGTACCAGTGCAGTGACAGCACGGGCAGACAGCTGTTCGGCATCATCAATTTTTTCAAAGGCGATACCACGCGCTTCAAGGCCGTTCACACAGGCGACAAAGTCTGCTTCGCTACCCATATCCCAACCGGCAAATAACAGCCCATCGTATTCACCGGGGACAATTTGATAACGGAATGGCCGCTGATCCATCTTCAAGTAAACAGAGCCGTTATCGGCCATTGAGGTCGATTGCTGCATGCCGACAACCTGCGTACCGTAATCTGACCATTTTTCTAAATCAGTCGATGATACAACCACATAACCTAGGCTTTTTACCTTCATTTCTCTCTCCGTCAATCTGCAAAATTGGTGCTGTCATTTATTAGTTATTGTACCCACTGACGCCATTGTAACTGCGGTTGTGGTAAAACTTTGGCGATCAGTCTGCCACAGATAGCGGCCATGTTTTTCATCTATTTAGATGAATAGCAGAGCGATAGCGGCAACAATACGCGTACAAAATAGACACCTAGACTGACATGGATCAGCCAAAGCGTCGATGACGATTTGGTTAGCTAACGGAGTGTTAGTCCAGCGCGGCCAAGGGTGCAACACTTTTCAGAATCAAACGCATCAGCAGCGATTGACGAGTGACGCCGGTCTTGCTAAAAACTGAACGCAGGTGAGTGCGAACAGTATTGCGGCTGACACCCAAGCTGTCCGAGGCCTCATCGAGCGACAGACCATTGGCAATCAACAGAGCCAGTTTGGCCTCGGTCGGGGTAAAGCCAAATAGCTGGGTAATAATATCGACACTGGCTGGCGACTCACTTTCGGGGTCAGAGATAAAAATCGCCACCGAGGGAACCGATCTCCCCTCCGACCATTGGTTAACAGGGACAGCCCGCACAATTAAGCCAAAGTCTGTGCCGCCGGAGGGGCGAATGACTCGCATTGCCTCCACCGCACTCTGTTCGCCAAGGCGCTGATCACTCAATAACCTGGCAACGATTCCCTGCAGCTGGCTGTTTCGGCTGGCCGAACCCAGGTGAAGTTTGCCCTCCACAACCGTCAAACCATCGTGCATCGCCAAGATATTCTCCGCCGTTTTGTTATGGTCTAGCACGCGACCTTCTTCGTTGAGGATGATGCTGCCCACCGACATTTGCTGAACCGCCTTGGCATAGAGTTGGCGCTCAGACTCCAGTCGATTAAAGTCCGCATGAATAGCGATAGCATGCTGAAGATGAGGTAATACCGACCGACAAATTTCCTTCTCACGCCGGTTAAAAAATGCCTTATCACTATAGCGCCCCAGACGAAAACGCCCCTCAAACTGGTCACACGACAGGTCGGCCCCCATAAAATCCGCCAAATCATTCGGCTGCATACAGCGATGATAAAATTCGCTGTTCTCGAGCTGCTCGACCGTCATTAACTCGTGGACGGTTTTCACTTCGCCCTTGGGTAAATTAATAAAGGGGTCGATGTTATAGAGGCCTTGTTCATAAGAGCTAATACCCTCATCGACACCGCCATCAATCAACATCACCACCCGGCTGCCTTCTTTTGGTGGTTGCAAAAATATAGCGGCCAAATCTGCAGTGAGTAATTGGCGCATTCTCGCCAGGAAACTCGACCACGGGTACTCCTCAAAGGCGCCTTGATAAATTAGCTCGATGAGTTCGCTAAATTCTTGATCAATTTTCACTGCTTTACCCTAGTGCTTATTTGGTTTCAATTTTCCCACAGCCCGACTGATAGCTCAAAGGTCTGAGGGGAAATAATAAGACTATAACAGCCCCCAAAGATGTGGCGTAAAGATCAGTGCGCCCTGGATGACGGCGGTAATACTGGCCAGTAATACCGCCGCCGCGGCCACATCCTTCACTTTTTTTATCTGCTCATCGTGTTCTTTCGTCACCCGATCAGCCAAAAATTCGATGGCGGTATTCACAGCCTCCAGCGTCATCACAAAGCCGATAGAGAAGGTAATCATCATCCATTCGCCGACGGTCAACGATGCCAGCAAGCCTGCCACCACAACCAGCAGCGCCACGGCCAGATGAAAACGGGCATTTGCCTGACTGCGCCACAACGTTATGAGACCCGCGACGGCGAAGCCGATCGAACGCCACCGCTGAGACGGGGAAAATACTGATGGTGTTTTTTTTATAGTCATCACGATTCCTTCAAACGACTCGGCTATCCACCTACTCTATCACCTCGCCGATACTGTTGCTTTAACTCACTGAGTTGTAGCGCTCTATCCTCTTTAGGCCGTTGGCTGAGAACATTGACTCGACGATAGAATTCGGCAATGTCATTACCCGACTGACGATAGAGCGCAAGAAAACTATCGACCCAAATATAATAGTCAGCGACCGTGGCCAGTTTGGCGTTATTGACGCTGGCCATCCAGTGATCATATCCAGAATAACCCTGCCATTGATGACGAAACTGCTGATAATCTCGCGTCAACTGCTCATAAATTGTTGCCTTGTGCTGCGCCATCAATAATTGATCGAGATCCTCTCGCTGATATAACACCGATAATTGTTGGCGGTAATTGAGCAATAACGCATGAAAAGCGCTACTGCGCTGCTGATGCTGCTGCCACTGAGCGATCTGTTGGGCTGACAACATCGCCTGCTGCTGCCATTGCTGCAAACCGATGATGGCCACCGCACTGGCATAACTCTCGTTGAACGCAGTATCACCCTTGATATACAGCTTGCGATGAGCCAACTCATGAAACAATAAACTGACCAGCGCCAGATCACTTCGGCGAGTAAAACTCGACATTACTGGGTCATCAAACCAACCCAGCGTCGAGTAGGCCGCTACGCCACCGACAAAGACCTCATAACCCTCTGCTGCCATCTTGGCCGCATACTGTTCAGCCTCTTGCCGGTCAAAATAACCGCGGTAGCCCATACAGCCAACAAGGGCATAACACCAACGGTAGCTGACAACAGAATAGGGCTCGGCGGCATAGACATTCCATACGGCATAGTCACCCTCTAACTGAACAAATTCGCTGTAGCTATCGCCTACTGGCAACAATAACATTTGCTCGGCATAGTCCCGGGCAGCCAAAACCAGAGTCAGCTTGCTCGCTACTGCGGAATCAATATTGCCATCCTCGACAACCGTATCAATAGGGGTTTGGCGCTGCATTAAATCAAGCTGCCCAGCACCGGCCTGCCAGTAATAACCCAGCCCCTCACAACCGGCTAATAGCAACCCAAAGAGAACGATCAATACCGTTTTAAAAGCAAGTAATCGTCTTAGCATGACAGGGGCATCGGCCTATTGTGAGGATACTATGTTGTGTTTTATCCCGTGACTATAACAACTCTGACGGTATAATTATAATCACAGCCGCTGTAATCCGGCCCCACGTAAACGCAAGCCAGGTCATTAAAATGAGTTTTGAGTGTATTTCCATTGAAGAAGCCCAGCAAATTATCGCCGAGGGAAATGTCACCATTGCCGATGTTCGCGATGAAGCCTCTTTCCGTCAAAGCCATATCGCCAACGCCCACAGCCTCAATAACTCGACACTCGAGTTATTTGTTGAAGACACCGATAAAGCACTGCCGCTGATCGTCTATTGCTACCATGGTCACAGCAGCCAAGGTGCTGCCCAATATTTATCACAACAGGGATTCAACCCAGTGTACAGCATGGACGGCGGCTTTGAGCAATGGCGCCAAGAGTACCCCGTCGTCAATGACTAAAGCCTATCAACGATAAAAAACGCGGCCTGTTGCCGCGTTTTTTATGCTTTTTGACTCGCTTATGGCGCCATGCACTCGGTGCACTGTGCGTAAAAGCCTTTCGGGTCTCGACTGTTAAACCACAGTGCCGATTGTCCTTGCAAAGGTTCCAAACCCAGCATCTGCAATAATGAAATTGTCTGGGCCTGTAAACTCATCGGCATGATCGCCGCCGAGGCGCCGCTGAGCTCCAACATAAATTGCTGCTTGGCTGAGAGTATTGGGCTGATCAGTTCCACCTCATAGGCCTCAACACCCGCCAATTTAGCCGCCGATGCAATGGCATCCTGGGTCGAACCTAGCTGATCAACCAGGCCTCTCTCATAGGCATCCTGACCACTCCAAACCCTGCCCTCGGCCACCACCTCAACCTGCTCGACCGACATGCCTCGCCCCTCTGCGACAATGGTTAAAAAACGCTCATAACCGTTTTCAATCTGGCTTTGAATCATCGCCTGGGTCTTGTCATCCAAGGCTCGGTCAGGTCGATACCCCGCCGCAATATCGGTCGTTGCCACCCCATCATTACTGATACCAATATGTCGCAGGCCACGCTCGATGTTGGGTAGCGCAGCAAAAATACCGATCGAGCCTGTCAGCGTTGTCGGCATCGCCCAAATCTCATCGGCATCGGCTGAAATCCAGTAACCACCGGAGGCGGTAACAGGCCCCATAGAAATCACTAGTTTTTTATCCGTCGCCTTAAAACGCAGTATCTGCTCTCGAATTACCTCTGAGGCAAAGGCACTGCCGCCGCCGCTGTTGATTCGCAGCACCAAGGCCTTAACCGAATCATCCTGTGCCGCCTGCTCAATAAGCTCCGACAAGCTATCACCGCCGATGGCGCCATAGGGTTCATGGCCGTTAACAATATTACCCTCAGCATTGATCAGCGCTATTTTGTCGGCGACCGGCGCAGCCATATTCAGCGCCTCTGACAGGGCGATGTAGTCGCGAAAATCGATAAGGTGGTCTTCGATATCCCCCTCAATCAGTGTAGAAATATAATCGGTATATTCTGCACGACTCTTAATATCATCAATTAAATGCATTTGCTGGGCCAGCTTGGCGCTGTCACCGTTAAACTGCTGCATTAAAATATGACTGTTATTAATATATTCATTCAATTGCCCCGGTTTTAGTGCCCGGTTTGCCTCAATGGTTGTGGTGTATTGCTGCCATAAACTGGACAGCCAAACACTGTTTGACGCCCGATCTGCCTCGCTCATATCATTACGCATCATCGGCTCTAAGGCTGATTTATAAGTGCCGACCCTGAAAACATGAAAATCAATATAGAGCTTATCCAGCAGCGCCTTAAAGTAGCTGCGATACACTGCCAAACCTTTTAATTCGACACCACCCATTGGGTGCAGATACACCTCGTCGGCAAAACTGGCTAATAAATATGTCGACTGAGAGAAGTTGTTAGATCGGAAAAGTACCTTCTTGCCGCTCTGCTGGAAGTCACTGATGGCCTGCGAAATCTCAAAGGCATGGGTCATGCCCATACCTCGGAGATTATCGAGCTGCATAACTATCATCGACACATTATCATCTTCTTCAGCGAGGTTAACCGCATCGATAATGTCGCTCAGCACAACCTCGGCATTGGTTTCATCTTGATTGAACAGCGCAAAAAGAGTGTCGTTATAACTGCGTTGCTCGACCAATACACCGGTCGGCGAAATCGCCACAACGGCCCCATCGGGAACGCTGGGTTGCTCACTGTCCTTGAGCGCGAAAAATACCGCAGCGATGATGACAATAAAAATAATATTAAGCACGGCGCGTCGCAACCAGGTTACCAAGCCCCATACACCGCCGAAAACTCGGCGAATAATCCCTGGTTTTTTCTTTAAAGTCATATCCTTACAAAACCTTTTATCATTATCAGATTTATCGTATCGCTATTCGTAGCCCGCTTCATGGTACTTTTTATAACGCACAAACATCATAGCAAAGGTAAATAAAGTCACCGTTAAAAAGCAGTAAAACCAGTCAATCAAGGCTGCTTCTGCGGGCACCGCCAGCGCCGTGACAGCATAGATAAAATACCCTAATACCACGAAGCATATCCATGTATAGCTGCGGTGCGTATCTTGTATCATACCGGGGATGAAAATCAGTAACGGCACCGTGCTGAACATAAACACGGCAAAACGAGTCGCCAAAGCGGCTTCCTCGGGGGCAAAATAAAAACTCTTTAACGCCAGCAATATGATCAGCGCGACGTAGGAGGTGATACTTACCCAACGGGTAATGGTTAGCTTCTTAGCAATTGTCATTGCGTTCTCTATGTCGAGGAGGTGAGTTGATAGGCCACGGCGGCAACCCTTTGCCCGAGAGCACGGCAAAGCTGTGCCTCGGTATCATCGAGGCGGCGAGTGTTATCTTTACCGCCAACATGCGAGGCGCCGTAGGGCGTGCCACCAGCTGTGGTGGATAATAACCCTGCCTCACTGTATGGCAGCCCCATATAAAGCATACCGTGGTGCAGCAACGGTAACATCATCGACAGCAGTGTCGACTCTTGACCGCCATGCAAACTAGAACTGGAAGTAAATAATGCCGCCGGTTTACCGGCCATCGCACCGGTTAACCACAGGTTTGAAGTCGAATCGATAAAATATTTCAGCGGGGCGGCCATATTACCAAAGCGAGTCGGGCTGCCCATCACCAAACCACAGCAGCCGGCTAAATCTTCCAGACTGCAATATAATGGCCCCTCATCGGGAATATCATCGGCAACCGCCTCACACTCAGCGGAAATGGCAGAGACGGTTCTCACTCTCGCCTCAACACCCGCCTGTAGCGAAACGCCTCGGGCAACCTGCTCAGCCATCGCCGCTGTGGCGCCATGGCGACTATAATACAATACCAGCACATATGGATTAGACATATCGTCCCCCGTCATTCGCTTCAAATTAACCGATCAATGTCAGTACGTTTTCAGGCGGGCGCCCGAGTACCGCTTGCTCACCGACAATCACAATAGGGCGCTCGATTAATTTGGGGAATTGCACCATCGCGGCAATTAACTGCTGATCCGTAAGGCTGTCATCCTTCAGGTTATTCTCTTTGAAGGCTTCCTCGCCCTTGCGCAGCAGCTGTCGCGGAGTAATACCTAGCTGCCGGATAATCGTTGTTAACTCGGACTCCGATGGGGGCTGTTCAAGATACAGCACAACCTCTGGCTCCACGCCATTGTCTTGTAAAATCGCCAGTGTTTGACGAGACTTAGAACAACGTGGGTTGTGGTAGATAGTGGTTGCGGGCATGGTTTTTTCCTTTAAAATCGTGAATAACTCAATCAATACGCCGATTATATACAGCATTATTGATGAAGTCAGTTTGATCACATAATCGATAAGTAACAACAAGATGAATATTATGCATCACCTCATTGCTTTCCTACGTCATTTAATACGCCGCTATATCGAAGACGGCTGCCGAGAAAGCGCTGCAGCACTGACCTACACCAGCCTTTTTGCCGTCGTGCCGCTGATGACGGTAAGCTATGCTGTACTGTCGGCAGTGCCTGAGTTTCAAAGTGTTGGCAACGATATTCAAAGTATGATTTTCAGCCACTTCATTCCCTCGACAGGGGCAGAGATTCAACAGTATTTAGTGCAGTTCTCTCAGCAGGCGCAAAAACTCAGCACGGTTGGTGCAGCCTTTCTTGCGGTCACTGCCTATTTAATGCTGAAGAGCATCGAGACCACGTTTAACAAAATTTGGCGCACACAGCAAAACCGCAAAGGCCTATCCAATTTTTTACTCTATTGGGCAGTATTGAGTCTGGGGCCGATTTTTATCGGTATTGGCCTACTGGTTACCACCTATTTATTATCCCTATCAATATTTGAGACCGAGGATGTGGCGCTGATTACGCCGCTGTTTCTGCAATTTTTACCACTGTTACTGGTCACAGCCACATTTACCCTGCTTTTCGCCGCCGTGCCCAACTGCCATGTACCCTTTAAACACGCGTTAATCGGCGGCGCTATTACCGCCATCTGCTTAGAATTATCCAAACAACTATTCACCACTCTGGTCGCCAATACCAGCTATCAAGTTATCTATGGCACCTTTGCTGCCATTCCGCTGTTTTTAGTGTGGGTCTACTTCTCATGGTTAATCGTTTTAATGGGCGCAGAATTTGTTCGGGCCCTCTCCAGTTTCCATGCCCTCAAATCCAGTGATTACCCCAATTTAATTCTGACCATCGGATTGATTGACGCGATGGCCAAACAACAAAATAATAATCAGCCCCCTTTCCATGATGAGGACATCACCTCCCAACCCTGGCTGTTTGATAACGACAGCATCTCGGCTCACCACTGGCAGGCCCTACGAACCACCTTGCTCGAGCAAAAGATTATCTATCAAACCAACGATGACGCCTATGTCTTAGGCATTAATATTCACCTGATTGATATTTGGTCACTGGCCAAACGCCTGCCTGGCGGCTTGGACCTAGAAGAACTAAGCAGTATTACCGCGATTGAAAAAGATAGCTGCCCATGGTTGGCAAAACTTAAGCAGGCCATCGTCAATATCAACCAGCACAACCAGCAACAACTTGACAGCTCACTTTCAGCTCTGATTAGCGAAAAATAATGATGATCAAACAAACACTTTTATTCTGCCTGCTAACTATTACTCTGCAAACAACAGCCTGCAGTGCTGACAAAGAGGCCGTCCCCAGCCTTTTGGATATCGACAACAACGCATGGACGGCCGAACAGATGCAGGGCAAATGGCTGATCATAAACTACTGGGCGATATGGTGCGGACCCTGCCGCGACGAGATCCCCGAGCTCAACCATTTCGCCACGGAATTCGATAATAAAGTGCTGGTTTTTGGTGTCAATTTTGATGGCATCAACGGCGATAAACTGCGTAAACAAAGCGATCAAATGGGTATTGAGTTTATTTCACTCGCCGAGGATCCGGCCAGTTGGTTTGAATTAACACCGAGCCAGGTGTTACCGGTGACACACATCATTAACCCGCTGGGGGAGAGGGTAGACAGCCTCATCGGCCCGCAAACCCTGGAAAGTTTAAAGCAGGCCATAGAACAAAGTTATTGAGGCCTATGCCCGGTGCTTCGCTAGGCAACCCAGGTGGGACACAATAAGCGTCGAGCCTGATTATACGAGTGACTCAGCTGTTCCAACATGTCATCAATATTATCCATGGTCAGCTCGATAACGTCACCGCGGGCGGTAATCATAGTCTGGCGGTTACTGGCCGCAAACATTAAGCGGTCAGCGTTTTCCTTACCCAGGGCCGTTTCGTAGTGATACATGTCGCGATAATTTTGATCAATCAGTGCCTCGCCATCGGCGACAACATGATCAACCTCATCCGTTAGCTGCTGCAACTCAGATTCATCGCAGTATTTACCCTGCTCTAAACTGTGCTTGGCCGCCTGCCATAGAGCCTGATGGTAACGCTCCCCCACCTCAACGCCGTCTTGCGCCCAGTTGAGAATTTTCGCCACCTCGGTTTTTTGCTCGACGGATAATTCATCATAACCCCGCCAAAAATCCTGGTAAATTTTCTGCGTCAGCTCGGACTCATTCAATACAGTCTGTTGAAATAATTGCATCTTACGCAGAAACAATTGATTGTTGGCAAATGCCGGCAAAGAAAGCGCCGAAATTAAAAACAAAGGATTCTTATTACTCATAATGCCTCTCTATCGCCAGTCATTGGCTATACATTGGTATGTCCAATACTATAAAGAAGATTAACAACCGCCAGAATACGTTGTTAACGTAGAACCCTAGATTATTTCGCAGGATTTATACGTGATTTCCACAGAGATTTGATACGAGGTGTAGGCAGTAAGACCTAATGTTAACCAATGATCATGTCTTTCATCACGACAGCAGAGTCAACCGTTCCCAAAACCAAAAAGAAGATAACCCACCCAACCCGTAGACAACCAGCCCTCGAGATATTGCTGGCAGTCGCCAGTTCGACTTGACCAGAAACCACAACACCAGTGCCAATAGAGCGATGACCAATAACTGCGCCAGCTCGATACCCAAATTAAAAGCCAGCAGTGCCGTCACCAACGCCTCCTGTGGCAAACCGATATCAGCCAAGACACCGGCAAACCCCAGCCCATGTAACAGGCCAAATCCACCGGCACAGAGCCATGGGTAGCGATGAAACCAACCCTGACCATCATTTCTTATCAGCTCGACCGCCACGGCAATTAAACTGACCGCAATAAAGAGCTCGGCCACCGATTGCGGAAACCGCAACAATCCCAGAGCAGCCAGAGACAACGTGACGCTATGCCCAACGGTAAAACTGGTAATTGTCCACACTAATTTTTTATTCACACCAATGAGGACGACAAGCGCGATGACAAACAACAAATGATCCAAGCCTCCCCATAAATGTTCCATACCGAGCCAGAGATAACCGCCAAAGACAGCCGGCACTGATACTCGCTCAGGTATAGTAAAGACAGACTGCGCTGGGCTTAATACCTGCTGATAGACTCGACCATCGGACAGCGATACTCTTAAGATAACGTCTGCGCCACTATCGCCAATATGGCGGGCCCCGACCTGAGCCCCGACCACCCCGGCATCACCACAATCGATCGACCAAGAGGTTTCCAGCGCTGAACCACTGATACGTTGCTGCTGATCACTCACAGCTAAACAGTGGGCAGGCAAAACAGGGCTTAATTCGCTGCCCGGCGCTTGTTTGAGCGGTGTTTTCCACCGCACCGAAAACTGGCCAGCCTCTAGCTGGTTTAATGCCAACAAACTCGGCGCCAAGGGGTGTGACAACACCACCGCTGAAGCCAGGGTAGAGACCAATATAACGGCCACTAATCGTATTACTTTGAGCCAACCAAGCATCGTATCGGAACAATCCATCAATTTATTTTAATCACAACAGTATACCGTAAGCTATCATCAACACTGAGTAGATTCGTTATTTTTGAAACAAAAAAAAGAGCCTTTCGGCTCTTATATTAACGCGTTAAACACTTTAAACCTGGGCAGCCTGAAGTGCCGCTATACGTTTTTCTAACGGCGGATGGCTCATCATAAGGTCGGCCATCGACTTGCCGCCATTAATACCAAAGGCATTCAATTCACCGGGTAAATTAGCCGGCGGGCCATGCTTCAAGGCTTGCAAGGCAGCAACCATCTTACCACGGCCGGCCAACACCGCCCCACCAACATCGGCACGGTATTCACGTTGACGGGAGAACCAGGCAACAATAATACTGGCCACAATGCCCAGACACATCTCCAACACAAAGACTACGCCCATATAGGCAATCATACCCAAACCTTTACCGTCATCACTGTTACTGGCCACGACATTACTGATCACGCCTGCGACCATTCGAGCGAGAAAAATAACAAAGGTGTTCACCACACCCTGAATCAGCGTTAAGGTCACCATATCGCCGTTGGCAATGTGACTCACCTCATGACCTAAAACCGCCTCGACCTCATCGCGCTTCATGTTTTGCAGCAAACCAGCGCTGACCGCGACCAGCGCTTCATTCTTCTTTGCCCCTGTGGCAAAGGCGTTAATCTCCGGCGAATGATAGATAGCCACCTCTGGCATGCCAATGCCGGCCATTTGCGCCTGCCGCGCAACAGTGTCGAGCAACCAAGCCTCTATTTCATTACGCGGCTGCTTGATCACCTCGGCATTGGTTGAACGCAACGCCATCTTCTTCGACAGCAATAGCGAGATAAACGATCCCCCCATGCCAAAGATGGCGGCAATAATTAACAGCCCTGAGGTACTGCGGCTATCGACACCCAATATCGATAAGAAAATGCTCAATACCAACATTATCGCGAGGTTAGTCGCCAAAAAAAGCACGATACGTTTCATATTTCTCCTGAGTAAATGGCAATGATAATTCAGACTTAAAATGTGAGGGCAATACTATCATTTTCAAGCCCCGAGACTGTATTAAACTATTTTTTACAATCAAATATTGAGACCGCTTTACTCCACCATAGATATCATTGTAATGTAGGTACTAGCCCTTATTTCACAGTGCTAAAGACAGCGCTAGAGTGGGCTTACAGGATTAGCTTAAACGCTTAAATCCCAGAAAAAAAGAATGGCTAAATCAGCAACTTATGTCTGGAGTCTATTCACAAATATGACAGCACTCCCTAGACTATTTGCCGACGCCGAGTACGATGAACGTCAGGAGTAAATCTATGCAAAAACAATTACAACTTGTCTTTAATCACTTAGAACCATCAGACGGACTCAAAGAGGTCGCAGCAGCACAGCTTGAAAAGCTTGAATCGATGAATTCAGACATTACCAGCTGCCACATAGTCTTTACCAGCGAACCTAACAACTTATTCAGCGTAACCATTGAGTTGCAGTCGATGCATAAAGCATTTGAAACTGCCGCCAGCGACGCCGATGCCTACAGCGCACTCCGCCAAGCCTTTAAAAAATCCAATCGCGTATTGCAGGATTATGCCGGCAAACAACGCGCCAGCCGTCACGATGCACAACCGCAACCGGTCGTAGCAGAAGATGACAACGATGACGAGGCCGCGGCTTAACAGCAGCCTCTTCAATTTTTAGGCGGCCTTCGCCGCCTTATTTTTATTCAAATAAATCATACTGATACAAATTTCTCTCACGCAGTCTGACGCCAATACCCAGTAATCTTACCGATTTGGCACTGCGCTGTGCCGCCTTTCTAAATAGCTGCTGTAACTGATGAATATCGAGCTCTGTCGCAACAGACTCTGCTGTGGTACGGCTAAAATCTTCAAATTTGAATTTCACAAACTGCTTAACAATCAGATGCCGGCTTTTGTTTCGATCAATTCGCTGCTGTAATGACTCGAGCAAACTTGGCAGCTCAGCCAAGCACTGCTCAACACCGACCAAATTGTTATCGTAGGTATGCTCGATACTGATCGACTTCCGCTGTCGCTGCGTTTTTACTGGTCGTTCATCGATACCTCGGCACAACTCATATAATCGACGACCAAACTTCCCAAATCGCTCGGTTAATTGATAAACGGTAAAATCCTGTAACTGTTGGCAGCTCACAACACCCATTTCATATAAGCGCTGCTGCGTTACTTTTCCGACACCAAAAATCTTTGCCACGTCCAGTTCGGCGACAAATGACGCCACCTGATCCGGAGCCACCACGGTCAAGCCATTTGGCTTATGCCAATCACTGGCGACCTTGGCGAGGAATTTAGAGTTGGCCACACCCGCCGAGATAGTAATACCCACCTCCGCCTCTACCCTGGCCCTAATCTGCTGAGCGATTAGTGTGGCACTGCCCTGCAAAATGTCGACATCACTGACATCCAGAAATGCCTCATCGAGTGATAACGGCTCGATCAAGTCGGTATAGTCAGAAAAAATTGCCTGGATCTGACGACTCACCTGCTTGTATTTATCGATATCGGGGCGCACCGCAACCAAATCTGGACAAAGCTTATTGGCCTGGGCCATGGGCATTGCCGAGTGAACGCCATACTCCCTTGCTAAATAATTGCACGTTGCCACAACACCACGGCCATTTGTTCCGCCGACAGCCAGTGGTTTGTCACGCAACTCAGGATTATCACGCATTTCAACCGAGGCGTAGAAGCTATCGCAGTCACAGTGAATAATCTTTCGCTGCAATCTCTTAACCTCCCCCTTAGAAAGCCACATAAACACGCCGCAGTGTTCGGTACAGCAATAAAGTCACTGACTCCGATCATAATTAGCGTTAAAATACCCTTTTTTTTACCGGAGTCAAACAATGTCTTTAGGCAGCTGGGATCCCAAAGCGGACGAGCAACGTAAGAATATAGCGATTGAAAACCAGCATATCGAGCTTTTTGTCGCCAACGGTTGCAACGATAATGTTGAAGATATTGCCGCATCATTGAACGAACACCAACGCCAAACCCTCATCGGTCTTTGCGAGCTATCCGTCCATGATTGGCAGCAAGCCGCCGCCAGCCTCAGTAACACCGAGCTGTGGTACATTATTCGCTTTTGGACAGCCGCAGAATACACCATCGACAGCTGGGATTGTGCGGAAAAATCACCGGTTATTGCCATCAACAAACTACTCAAAAAACGTAAGGCGCCGCTGAATAAAGACCAACTGCAATGGATTAAAAACAATAGCCGTAATCAATTCATACCCAACGGCCCTCTTTTGTTCTAACACTTTAGCCACAGGCATAAAAAAGGGCTGCTAATGCAGCCCTTTTTATGCCCTTTAAGAATTTCCAGCATTATTCTTTCGGCTTATTTTTTTCATAACTGGCTAAT
This sequence comes from Sinobacterium norvegicum, assembly GCF_923077115.1. Classification (NCBI taxonomy): domain Bacteria; kingdom Pseudomonadati; phylum Pseudomonadota; class Gammaproteobacteria; order Cellvibrionales; family Spongiibacteraceae; genus Sinobacterium; species Sinobacterium norvegicum. The sequence continues at coordinate 322,347 of NZ_CAKLPX010000003.1, read as the reverse complement.
TGCTCTGCACTGGCCGGGGTTTGATTTATTTTTTTCCAATCATCATAAGGCATCCCATACACCCTTTCTCTTGCCTGGTCATAATCAATTTCAACGCCTCTTTCCTCAGCCTCTGCTCGATACCACTTAGACAAACAGTTACGACAAAAGCCTGCTAAATTCATCAAATCAATATTTTGCACATCGCTACGCTGGTCAAAATGTGCCAATAATCGACGAAAGGCGGCGGCCTCAATTTCCATTTCTTTTTGTTTATCCAAAATTTTTCCCCATTTTCATTCAAAAATCCAACCAAAGTATAAACCAAGGGTTGGCCAATAAAAACAACAGCCACAACATCAAAAACAATTACAGCAAAGAATAAAAAACAATTTATATATTTAAAATCAAACAGATAAGAAAGCATCAATGTTTTTAAACAAGACAAAAAGAGTGTTTTTTTTCCTTTACCAGCCTCTTACCTCTTCGAATTATTGTTATTTTTTACTATTTATTGAAATAAATCACCGATTTACTGCTATTTTATATAAACATGCGTATAATCGCGTCGTTTTATTTTAAATAATTGCTGAGGGGCATAAATTATGGCAGCAGCCAAGAAAACTATAGATGCGGTAGCGGCCTTAGAAATTGACATTTCTAAGCTGCAGGACAAATTAGAGAAAGCACGTGCTAAGAAGCTAAGTGATACAGCCAAGGCAATCACCAAGACCAAAGCCGAAGCTAAGAAAGCCATTGTTAATGAAAAGAAGTTAGCTGCCAATGTAGCCTCTACTCGTGACAAGAACCGCGCTAAGAAAACAGCTGCCACCAAAAAAGCCTACCTCGCTGCTCGCGCCAAGGTTGATGCAGGCAAGCTGAAAGTGAAAGAAATCAAGGTTGGCTTAAAAGGCCTTGAGGCTCAATTCACTCAGCTTAAGTCTGACACCAAGCGTCAAGCTGCTGTCAACAAGGCCATTGCCTTATTCAGTGCAGCTCAAGCCAAGGCTGATGCCAAGGCTGCTAAAGCCCTTGCAAAGAAAGAAGCCGCCGCTGAAAAGAAAGCCCAGACCAAGGCAAAGAAAGAAGCCGCTGCCGCCGCCAAAAAAGCTGCCAAGCCTGCCGCTAAGAAAGCCGCTGCTAAACCAGCCGCCAAAAAAGCTGCCAAGCCCGCCGCTAAGAAAGCCGCTGCTAAACCAGCCGCCAAAAAAGCTGCCAAGCCTGTCGCTAAGAAAGCCGCTGCTAAACCAGCCGCCAAAAAAGCTGCCAAGCCTGTCGCTAAGAAAGCCGCTGCTAAACCAGTCGCCAAAAAAGCTGCCAAGCCTGCCGCTAAGAAAGCCGCTGCTAAACCAGCCGCCAAAAAAGCTGCCAAGCCTGCCGCTAAGAAAGCCGCTGCTAAACCAGCCGCCAAAAAAGCTGCCAAGCCTGCCGCTAAGAAAGCCGCTGCTAAACCAGCCGCCAAACCTGCTGCTCCAGTAGCAAAAGCTGAAGCACCTAAGGTCGACGTAGCAAAGCCTACTGAAAAGAAGTAATTTTCTCACGGCATAAAAAAAGCCCTGCTGTAGCAATACAGCAGGGCTTTTTTTATCTTTTTTAAGTGATAGGGCCGACACTCTTTAAAATCAGCTGCACCAGTTTGGTTTGCCGAGTGACTCCGGTTTTCGAAAAGACGGCACTTAAGTGCGACTTTGCTGTATTTCGAGAGACCCCCAACTCAGCTGAAGCCTCATCCAGCGTCAAGCCATTTGCTAAACGCATCGCCAAGGCTGACTCTGCCGGTGTAAAGCCAAACAATGCTGTTAGCGCTGATGTCGGCGCCTCTCGTCGATGCTGAGGATCACTGATAAACAGCGCTATACAGGGCTGATTCGATTTCGGACTCTGATTTACAGGTATCGCACGTAATAGAATAGCCAGTTTCAAAACACCAGGAGCAAACTCCGTTTTACAGACCCTCGGTGCGACCGCCTCACCACATTGCCGAAGCGCCAATATCTCCTCAATATAACCGACCAGTTGTTTATTTTCTTCCCGGTCATCGATGACGACCTTATCACCGCGTAATAACAGGCCGTTATCTGCGCTGACGAGACGGTCTGCTGCCTCATTTTTGCGAATGACTCGTGCTTTTTCATCCAGCACAATCACCCCCATGGCCATCTCGCCCATAGCCGCTAAATAGAGCTCGCGCTCAAGTTGCGCGGACTGCAACTCCATAAAAATTTCTACCGCCTGCTGTAACGGCTGAACAGTTGTCGACAATAATTGTTTATCATGCTCATTGAACAAGTTGTCACCGGTATTACGGGTGACTCGCAGGCGCACATCGACACCGTCGCCAAGCGATAGATCGAAGCCCATAATCTGTTCGACCCCCATCGGCATCATATAATCGCGATAGTATTCACTGGCCTTAAATTCGGACTTATTCACCCACTCTTCCACGGTTAAAACAGTTGCCGGTGGTAGGTTGGTAAACGGATCTAACGCATAATACTTTTCATTGTAAGCCGTGAAGTCCTGCTCCTCAATCACCAGCGCATTGAGCACAACACCGGTGTCAAACTCACTCGGCGGCGATAAAATCAAGGTGGCAAAACTTGCCCCTAGTTGCTGGCGCAGGATTTCCAAAAATTGCTGCCATCTCGCCTCATGGGTAATACCACTATAAATAGAGGCGATCAGCCCCTGCGAGGCTGATTCCTCTCGATCAAACAACTGCATCTTCATTACTCGGCCAATCACGATTGATACGCGTCAGTATTACATACTTATTGAGCGACACACTCATTCTTTAATACTATGTAACCTCGTCGGCCAGCATGTTGTTAACAGGCATAAAAAAAGGCGCTAAGCGCGCCTTTTTTAAAACAACAGGTTGTGCCTTATAGCTTACCCTGTGCTCTGGCCATATCGAGGGCCAAATCTTCGATCATATCTTCCTGACCACCGACAGTACCACGTCGACCTAACTCAACCAATATATCTCGGGCCGGAATGCCATACTTGGCACTGGCGCGCTTGGCGAACAATAGGAACGATGAGTAAACGCCGGCATAACCGAGTGTTAGCGCATCGCGATCCAAACGAATCGGCTGATCCATCATGGGTACCACGATGTCCTCAGCCACATCCATAATCTTGTATAGATCGATACCGGTATTAACCTTGAGGCGCTCAGTGGTGGCGATCAACACCTCCAGCGGCGTATTACCAGCACCGGCACCCAGGCCAGCGACAGAACCATCGATACGATTAGCACCAGCCTCGATCGCTGCCAACGAGTTCATCACACCTAATGAGAGGTTATGGTGACCATGGAAGCCAAGCTCGGTTGCGGGGTCCAGTGCTGCCCGAGCCGCGGCAATGCGAGCAGTCACATCGTCAGGCATCATATAGCCGGCAGAATCGGTGATATATACACAATTAGCGCCATAGCTCTCAAGCAGCTTAAGCTGCTCAACAAGCGCATCAGGTTCAATCATATGAGTCATCATCAGGAAACCAACGGTATCCAAGCCCATCTCACGCCCCATGCCGATATGCTGCTCAGTCACATCAGCCTCGGTGCAGTGCGTGGCAACACGAATAGTACTAATACCACAATCGGCTGCCATTTTAAGGTGATCAACGGTTCCAATACCCGGCAACAACAGCGCAGACACCTTGGTATTCTTCACTGCGCCAACGACAGCACGTAGGTATTCCTCATCGCTTGCCGCAGGGAAACCGTAGTTAACAGAGCGACCGCCAAGGCCGTCACCGTGGGTCACTTCGATCATTGGAACACCGGCATCATCCAATGCGGTGGCGACTCGTACCATTTCTTCTACCGAAATTTGATGCTGTTTAGCGTGCATCCCATCGCGCAAACACATATCGTGGATGGTGACATTTTTACCTGCAATATTCATTCTGTTATCTCCTACTTAAGCTTGAGTAGCTTCTAGAACCATACGGCCCGCTAAAATTTCTTCGGCATACATCTCGGCGGTGCGTAAGCCCGCCGCGGTCATAATGTCGAGGTTACCGGCATACTTCGGCAGAAAGTCACCAAGGCCTTCGACTTCCATGTAAATAGAAACACGCTTGCCGTCAAAAACGGGACCATTCTTCAGGGTGTAACCCGGTACGTATTTTTGCACTTCTTTAATCATCGCGTGGACCGACTCAGTAATCGCCGCTTCATCCGGCACATCCTTGGTCAAACAATGGATGGTGTCACGCATCATCAGCGGTGGCTCAGCTGGGTTGATGATAATAATCGCCTTGCCTTCTTTTGCACCACCCACTTTTTCAATCGCACCTGCAGTCGTACGGGTGAATTCATCGATATTTTTACGGGTACCGGGGCCAGCAGACTTCGATGAAACTGTCGCTACGATTTCACCGTACTCAACTTCCTGTACCTGGCTGACTGCCGCCACCATTGGAATCGTTGCCTGGCCGCCACAGGTAACCATATTGACATTCATCGCCTTGGCCTCAACCGCCTCTTTCAGGTTGACCGGTGGAATACAGAAAGGACCAATCGCTGCTGGCGTCAAGTCGATCATCAACGCGCCAAGCTCATTCACCTTGCGAGAGTTTTCAGCATGGACATAGGCACTGGTGGCATCGAAACAGATCTGCACGCCATCGGCCTTCATTTCGGCCAACATACCATCGACACCCTCAGCCGTTGTCTTAAGACCTAACTCACGGGCACGGGCAAGACCAGGGGAATCTGGATCCACACCAATCATCCATACTGGTTCGATGTATTCCGAACGCAATGCCTTAATCAGCAAGTCGGTACCGATGTTACCTGGGCCGATAATGGCCGCCTTAATTTTATTGCTCATACTCACTCTCTTTTTATCCAGTATGCTTGTTGCTATGACAATAGCGCATCAATCAGCCGCCAAGACGGCTGCTGTTTTTAAACAAAGGAAACTTCGCAGCTACCTACGTTTTCCAATTCCAATTTCATTGTGTCGCCAGGACCAACATCCTCTAACGGTACTAAAGAACCGGATAGAATAAGGTCGCCGGCATCAAAGGTAATACCAAATTCACCGAGGGTATTGGCCAGCCAGGCAACAGCTGTCAACGGGTTGCCCTGCACGGCACTGCCCTTGCCTTCACTCAGTAAACTGCCATTTTTGTATACTTTCATGTGCAAATTTGGCAGATCTAAGGTGCGAGGATCGACGGCGTTTTCACCGATGGTAAACACACCACAGGATGCATTGTCGGCAACGGTATCTTGTATTTTTATATTCCAATCTTGAATGCGCGAATCGACGATTTCAAAACACGGCATCACACATTCTGTCGCATCGAGAACATCGGCCTCAGTAATGCCAGGGCCGATCAAGGCCTTCTTCAACTTAAAGGCTATCTCACCCTCTGCCCTCGGGGCGATTAAATTGCCTGCAACCGGTATTTCAGCGCCGTTGGGGTAATGCATTTTATCGGTCAAAACACCGAAGTCCGGTTGATCGACACCCAGCATATCCTGCACCACTTTACTGGTGACACCGATTTTCTTGCCGATGATTTTCTCGCCAGCTTCAACGCGGCGAGCCACCATACGCAACGAAATATGGTACGCATCATCGATGGTAATATCATCGTGACGGTCGGTAAAAGGCGTCAGCGTCTGCTGGTTACTCAAGGCCTCATAGAGCTCGTCACCGAGCTGCTCAATTAACTGCTTTTCCATCTTTCTTATTACCTATCAACAGAGACGATTAATCGTTTTGTAAAAAGTCGAGCAGGGCACGGTTAAAGTATTCCGCGTGCTCAACCATAACCCAGTGACCACACTCGGAGACCATGGTCATTTTAATATTCTTTATACCCTTGGCCAGCGTCATGAATCCGCGCTCAGGCATCATCATTTCATTGGCACCCCAAAGACCCAGTACTGGACAGCGAATCTCACCAAGACGGTCTTCCATATTGGGGACTACCATGGTCTTGATCACTTGCTGGTTCTGGGTCTGCATCACCTCCCAGCGCTCTTGTACCAAGTCATCGGTGACCACTGATTGCTGATACACCAAAGCCTTGCTAATGAAGTTCTTCATCACCGCTGGGGTAATTGGGTCTGGAGACATAAAAGTCTCACGCATCACCTGCATACCAGGCATGGTGAAATAGTCAGGCTGTTCTTCGATACCGCCAGGGGCCATCAACAGCATTTTCACCACCGACGCTGGATAATCCAAGGCGAATTTTAAGGCGATCGCACCACCGAGGGAGTTACCGACCAAAGAACATTGGTCAACACCAATGGCTTCGAGGTTTTGACGCACGCATTGGACAAAGAAGTCGATGTGGTAATCAACGTCTTCTGGTTTATCCGAGAAACCGTAACCGATTAGATCCGGCACAATGACGCGATATCCCTGCTCGGCCAACCAGTTGTAGTTCATCTTGAAGTTGCTGTGGCCACTGGCGCCAGAACCGGAGCCATGCAGGAAAACAACCACCGGACCACTGCCGATATCCTGATAATGAATACGCTGGCCGTTGGCTAAATCACAGTAGCTACCCTCGGGTAGATAGTCTTTTGCACTCATGTTTTCTGCCTTATATTTTTTTATCTGCAGCGCCGAAGTTATTCGACGATGGCATCGTTAAACTCTGTTGGCTCACCAAATATCGCCGCATTAGACATCGGTTGCCTGCCCTGTAAATCTTGTACTTTATAGTTTAGCGCTAACTCGGCACCGACATGTACCCTGCCCGTCAGCACCATATAATCGGGGTCATTGGCAATCGCATCGATGACTCGACCAGTAAATTCTGGTGATTCTGCACCGTCGAGCATACCGTTGTATAACTCTGGCTCTGCCGCCATCACCGCCACGGTTCGCTCTGTTGCTATCAAGCCCATCCAGATCGAGAGACAGGCAACATTGTAGGCCTTGAAATCAACAGCCATATCGTGGGCCATTTTATCGACCGCCGCCTTACCAGCACCGTATGCTGGGCCGTGCATATAGCATGTGGCACCAAAGGATGAAGTGTTGACGACCAAGCCCTGACCATTGGCCACCAGTAAGGGGGCAGCATAGTAAGAGGCAACATAACTCGATCGCATACCGACATCGGTGATATCGATCAAGTTGAGGTCTTTTTGCCAAAACGGTCCCGGCTTAACCAGGTCATCCGGCACAAACAAGGCGTTGTTCACCAGTATGTCCAGCCGCCCCTGTTCACTCTTTACCTGTTCGAACAAGGCCTTTACCTGAGCGTCATCGCTGTGATCACAAACGACAGCAATACCCTTGCCGCCACGGGCGGTACACGCTTCAGCGGTGGCAAATACGGTGCCTGGCAGCGCAGCATCACCCTCTTTTTTGCTGCGACCAGTGACATATACCGTCGCCCCTGTTGCCGCCAATGCAAGAGCAATGCCCTTGCCGACACCCCGACTGGCTCCGGTGACTACAACTACGCGATTATGCTGTAAACCCATCGAATCTGTTCTCTATGCGTATTTTTGACCGGTAATCGTAATCATTTGTCCAGTATTTGAATAGACTCAAATGGATTAGAAAAAAGTAATAAATAGCGCCACCGAACCCCTGTCATATCCCTTCAAGCCCTGATTGCCAGCCGTTGCTCCGCCGAACCTGCGCGCACCGCCATGTAACTATATGGTAACCTTGCTGTCGCTTTATCTCCCACTGACTCGTTGGTACGCTGGCGGTATCAATAAAAACAATAATGTGTCGATTCACTATGATCTCTCTCCCCAAGCATCAACCACGCCTATTACGGGTAATTCTTACCACGACGGCACTTGTCACAGCCCTTGCTATCTCAGGCTGCGACCGCCCCAATCAAGCCCTGGCCTATGATCAAAACACCGACGACTGGCAACATTATGGCGGCTCGCTGAGCAGCGACCAACACAGCACTCTCGATCAAATTAATCATCAAAATATTCACCAGCTCGAACAGGCCTGGCGCTATCAGCTGCCGGCGATGCCTGTACTGGATACCGAGGGAAAGACCACCGAACAAAATGATACCCGTTTTCAAGCCCAGCCTATCGTCGTAGACGACACGCTGTACAGCTGCGCCATCACCGGTTATATCATTGCCCTCAACCCCCTTTCAGGCAAGGAGCAATGGCGATACGATGTCAATCAAGAGGCTGTAGAAAAGCAGCCCCTGCGTTGTCGCAGCCTGGCCTATTGGCAGCAACCGAACAGGCAGCCGACACAACCACTACAGACCTGTGATCACCGCATTATCTTTACCACCCCCAGCAGTCAACTAACCGCCGTCGATGCCAGAACAGGGGTTCGCTGCGCCAGTTTTGGTGAGGCCGGTCAGGTTGACCTCAACCAGGGTATCAGTGGCAGAGATCAAGCCAGCTATCAGGTTAAATCGATTGGCGTCATTGCTAACGACTTGATCATTGTCGGGTCGACCATCGATGACAACATTACCATTGATGCCCCCAGTGGTGTCGTACGTGCCTTCCATGCCGGTGATGGCAGTCTGGCCTGGGCGTGGACCGCCGTCCCGCCCAGTCAATCAAACACCCCACGCCGAGACCGCGCCGACTATCAGTCCGGCACGGTCAACAGCTGGGGGCCGATGTCAGCCGACGAAGAATTGGGACTGGTCTTTATCCCCACCGGCAACCCCAGCCCAGACCTCTATGGCGGTCAGCGCAATGGCAGTGATTACTACGGCTCCTCCGTCGTCGCCCTTAACCTAGCCGACGGCAGCGTCGCCTGGCACTTCCAAACCGTCTATCATGATGTCTGGGATTACGATGTCGGCGCAGCCCCAGCACTGTTTCAACACGCTAATATCGGTAGCGGCAGAAAAGGGGTCGCCGTATCGACCAAGACCGGTAATGTATTCTTACTCGACCGCCAAACCGGCGAGCCGTTTTACCCGATAGAGCAGCGACCAGTACCGCAAAACGGTGTTGCCGGCGAGATCCTTTCAGCCACCCAACCCTTCGCCACCCACCCCAAGCCGCTGCATCCGGAAAAACCCGAAGCCTGGGGTTTTACCCCCTTTGATGAAAAGGACTGCGCAAAAAAGCTGGCTCAATATCAGTGGCAGGGACCATTCACTCCACCCAGTCTCGAGGGCACGATTAACTTCCCCGGCGCCTCAGGCGGCATCAACTGGGGCGGAGCCGCCATCGATAGCAATAACGGTATTTTAATCGTCAATCAAACCTTTATGCCTTGGGTAATCAAGCTGATTCCCCGCGCCGAAATGGCTCAGTATGACATTTCAGAATATGGCTTTCCCAATCAATTGTTTGAAATGAAGGGCACGCCCTATGGCGCCCTGCGACACCCATTACTATCATCGTTAGGAGGCCCCTGTAACAAAACGCCCTGGGGTACGATTACCGCTGTCGATTTAGTATCCGGCGATGTTTTATGGCAAAAACCGCTGGGAACAACCCGCGACCTGGCGCCATGGCCACTGTGGTTGGATGTCGGCACACCCAATCTAGGTGGCGTCATTAGCACCGCTGGCGGCGTCGCCTTTGCAACCGGAGCGACCGATCATTTTGTTCGCGCCTTCGATGTGAATACTGGTGAAGAGATTTGGCAGCGCCGAACTAACGGCGCCGCGATGTCAGTGCCGATGACCTACCGTTTAAGCCAGAATGGCAAGCAGTATGTGGTCTTTGCAATCACAGGTAACGTCGACAAAGAGATTCCTTTCGAGCTTGTCGCTTACGCACTGGATGAATAAAGCCTGCAATATATCGCCAGCTTAACCCCGCTGGCGACTGCCTCAGTCAAGACGTTGTATCGGCATTAACCCTAGTCACGCTTGTCAAAGGTTAGGTGCAAGCCCTTGAGGCCACGCAGTACAATGTTTGGCCAGTATTCCAGCTCGGACTTATCTTCGTTGATCGCGAAGTTAGTCAGGCGTGACAACAAGGCCTCAAACGCTACGTTCATTTCCTTGCGGGCCAGCATGGCGCCGGGACAAAAGTGAATACCCTGACCAAAGGCGATATGGTCACCGGCATTGTCGCGATCAATATCGATGGAATCGGGCGTATCAAACAACTCTTGGTCACGGTTGGCGGCATGGTAACGTAGCATTAGCAGTGAATCCTTGGGGACTTTCACACCGTGGATCTCGCTGTCTTTTTTCACCACGCGCCAAATACCTGCACTGGGGGACTCCATACGTAGAATCTCCTCTACCGCGTTGGCGATTTTGCTAGGGTCATCCTGCAGCGCCTTTAGCTGCTCTGGGTTTTGAATCAAACTCACCATGCCGCCGGTGATTGCCGAGGTCGTGGTTTCGTTACCGGCCACCAAAAACTGCTGAAGAATACTCTGCAACTCTTCCATGTTAAGCGGACGTGTTTCACCGCTGTCGGGGTCGCTAATCGTGGTTGAAACCAAATCGCTGATCATGTCGTCCTTTGGCTCTTCCCGACGCTTTGCAATCATGTCGGCAAAATAGAACTGAAACTCAACAATATTTTCGGCGTCTTCTATCTCCTCCTCCGGTGTGGCGAGTTGACTAAGGCGACGGGCAAATGAATCTGACCAGCGCTTAAAGGCTTCGAGGTCTTTACGCGGTACGCCAAGTTGGTCGGCAATCACATAGACAGGCAGTGGGGTGGTGAATTCTCGCACAAAATCACACTCGCCTTTGTCGATGATGTTATCGATCAGCTCATGCACAATGGCCGTCATGTAGTCTTCCATTTCATTGACACGCTTAGCGCTAAAGACTTTATTGACCAGGGTACGATAGGCGCGATGGCGCGGTGGATCCGCCGTAATCATAGTGTCGACCGGCTGCCACGCCTTGGCGTAGATGGCTGTCACTGCCTCGTCGGGTACCGGGCCCTTTAGCAACTCGGTAAAGTTATTCGAGTACGTCTCGGTGTCTTTTAATAACTGCTTAACGTCGGCATGGCGGGTCACCATATAAATATTGGTATCAGGCAGGTTGTAGACCGGCGCTTGCTCCTGCAGAGTCTTATAAAAATCATAGGGGCAGTTTAGGGTTTCTTCGTCAAAGAAATTAAAGTCCATCGGGCATTTTCCGGCGGGACGCTTTGCGGCTGTGTTGTCGCTCATGATGCTTTCCTATGTCTTGTTATTATGGTTGTTAATTGACGTTGTCGATGACGAGCTGTCGGTGATATTGAGGTTAATGCTAGCAGGTCGATCCAAAAAAAGACATTCCTGACTGTTTTTTTTATAAAAGACATGATCTAGATCAATTGAGCCACCCGAAACCACTTCGCTATCAATATCTTCGGGTTATTCAGGGTGGACTCGCAACAGCGTTCAACGTAAAGTCAATTCATCGAGGAACGACAACGACACCATGGATGCCGTATGCGAATACCCCCCCTACTCGCAGTGATTTTATTACTGCTGTGGCCGATGGCCAACGCCGAGATTTTCAAGTGGGTCGATGCCGAGGGCAATACGCATTTTGGTGATCAGCCACCTGATGCCGCCAAGACGCAAACGCTGGAATTTAACATCAATACCTTCCAAGGTGTCGAGATCGATCAACGCTACAGCCATAGCGGCGACACCAGCGCCGATCATCAAACCGTCATCATGTATTCCACCAGCTGGTGCGGTTATTGCAAAAAAGCCCGCCGCTATTTTCGCAGCAATAATATCAACTTCAAAGAATACGATATTGAAAAAAACGCCAGTGCGGCTAAGACATTCAAACGCCTCGGCGGCAAGGGCGTGCCGCTGATTGTCGTCGGCGATAAGAAAATGAGCGGTTTCAGCCAATCCGGCTTCGAATCCATTTACCGCTAAACAACCCCCTTATCGCGGTAATGTCCATGCGTCACCGGCAATCTATTAGCCCTTAATATATAGGCTAATGACTGATCGATATGGGCAAAGAAGCGCTTCCAACCGGCGCATAAATAATTTTGTCCGGGGTCACCTTTATGGCTGCGCATAAACCGATTCTTAGGGCACTCACCGTGGCAGGCAAACAGGTAGTCACAGCCTTGGCACTGACTGGTCAACGTCTTGCTCTTAGCGAAACCGAATTTCTGCTGGCGCTGAGACAGCGCCATGGCGTCCATCCGCTCACTGTAAATATTACCCAGCTTGTACTCGGGATAGACATAGTGGTCACAGCTGAATACATCACCGTTGGGCTCCATCGCCAAACCCTTGCCGCAGAGACTGTTGAGGGTGCACAGCGGGTTTTGACGCCCCATCCAGCTCTCTACCGAGGCCTCAAAATACTGCACAAAGACGCGGCCGACATCGGCCTTGACCCACTCATCAAAAACACCGCAGAGAAAATCCCCCCAACCCTTGGCCGACACACACCAGGATTCCATCACCGACTCTGGATGGCTGGGCTCTAACCGCGGGTCGCCCTGTACTAACTGATCCTGCTGCTGCCATTGTTGCGGCGCGGTGTCGCGGAAGGTTTTTTGCTCGACAATAGGGATGAACTGCATCTGCGGTGAACGCACCACATCACGCAGAAACCGGTAGACCGCCTGCGGCTCTTTACTGGTGAGATTATTGACACAGGTAAGCGTGGAAAAATTCACCTTGTGCTTATGTAATAACTCAACCGCCGCCATCACCTGCCGAAAAGTGCCGTGGCCATTTTTGTCGACACGGTAGGTATTATGCAGCAGCTCAGGCCCATCGATGCTGAGGCCAACTAAAAAATTGTTTTTCTGCAAAAACAGACACCAGTCATCGTCCAGCAAGGTACCATTAGTCTGTAAGTCGTTGGCAATGACAACGCCTCTGGGTTGATACTTCTTCTGATAGCGAACCACTTTTTCAAAATAGCTCAATCCCAGCAAGGTGGGCTCACCCCCCTGCCAAGAAAAAACAATCTCCGGGGTGTTTTGCTGTTCAATATACTGACGGATATAGTGCTCTAAGTCCTGATCATCCATCTTCTTCGAACAGCCTGACTTATAATCGAGCAGGTCTTTCTTGCTGAGGTAGTAGCAATACTGGCAGTCGATATTACAGTGGGCACCGATGGGCTTGGCCATCACGTGCAAACGCTTACTGGCCTTGCCATTGTACTGGGGTGCTTTTGTAATCATCGGTAGTCTCCGGCCTTTGGAATATGGCCATATTGTCTGCCATACAGCAGCAGGCGACTACTGGGAAAATTGCTAGTTTTTGGGGTGAACAGGCCGGGTTTTTTGCCCCTGCGGCGTCAATGCCGGTATTGCCTTGGGCAACTGCCACCAGCGTTTTCTCGCCAGTGGATGAATAGCGCGCCACAGCCTGCGAAGCTGCGCCTTAGAGGGTGGCTGTTGTCGCTGGCGCCCATAGTATTGCTGGTACAGTGCCTCTGTCGCCGGATGTGTGGCGGCGACAGCTTTGAGTTGTAACTGCTGCTGGCGTTTGAACAGCCTACGATAGAGCAATAACATCGCCTGTGGCCAGCGCTGCTGACGCAGCATACGATGAAACAGCACCGCATCAGGCAGTGGGTGGTGCTGATAATGACGACGGATAAAGAAGAGTGCCGCAGCCAACAACACGATGGCAAATAGGCCGGCGGTCAACGGCAGCCACCAATAGGCAATAAAGGAGGCTGGGGTGTGATTTACCTGCCACCGCTGCTGCTCTAAACTCAGCCGGACCATCTGCTGGCTGTCAGTATCCCACCAGTCGATATTAATTGCCGGCAGTTTCAGCTCACCGGCCTGCTCAATAATATAAGTCCATTGCTCGCCACGCATGGCGGCATACTGGCCCCGGCTCTGCCGGTCCTCAACCCTGCTCGGTGCAGTATAGAGTCGGCTGCCGGGGATTGAATCGGCCACTAACGCCGGCAATAACATCGCCGTCGTGTCGGTGGCCTCTACCAGCACCTCGCGCACAATAGCATCGCCCACCTTCAGCGCCTGTCCACTCTCAATATTGAACTGTTGTTTGAGCGTTGCCGCCGAGGCGGGCATCCAAGCCACGTCCTGCTCAATATTCTCGGGCAGCCCGACGACAAAGGTCATCGGCTGAGTATTCAGCACTATGCGCTGGCCCTGACGAGCGGTGCTGGCCACCTGTACCGAGACGTTAATCCGCGGCACGGTAAAGCCACCCGTGGCCTGTGGGTAAACAACCAACTCCCAACGCTGGGTTGCCCAGTTGTTGCCATCAATTTTCTCGCTGCCATTAACCGCCATGCTCCCCCGTTGCAGCACAAAGGCTCTGGCCATGGTCGGCAGCTCAATCTCGGTGCCACCGTTAAACCATTTATCGGTTTTCAATTCGATAATTAAACGTACCTGTTGTCCTACCACAATGGCTTGATTCGGCTCTATCCAGGCCTCGATATTGACCTGGGCGGGCTCATCAGCCAACACCTGTGATGACAGTAATAACAGAATGCAAGCCAGCCATTTATTCATCGACCACTCCTCCCTCATCTTGACGTTGCAACTGTATGCCAAACTTATTCCTCAGGAAGACCGCCGGGTCGGTCTGCACTCTGTTCATCCATTTTTTGTTCATCGACTCATCGGCGAGAATATCGTCGGCAGTAAGCTTTTGCTCTTTGAGAAATGGTGAAAATGTTTCTTCGTCGGTGCCATCTGCCGTCTGTGGTTTATCACCGAGTTCGGTCGAGGCCTCAAACTCATCGATACTGTCGGCGGATGACTGAGACTCACTCATCCGGTTAATGTCATCGATAATTTTCTGTAACTCATCGCGATTATTCTGTGCCGAGGGAAAATTGGGCTGGCGCTTTAACAGCCCATCTAATAAGTTTTTAGCGGCGACATACTCACGCATATTAGCCAGAGCATTAGCGGCATTAAACATGCCCTGATCGCTGCCGTCTCGAAGGAAATAACTATAGGCCGCCGGGTAATTCTCAGCATAATAATAAGCCGTGCCCTTCCACATCGCGTCGTCAAAACGCGCCGCCGCAGTATCGTATTGTTGTCGCTGAAAATACCACTGCCCCTGCTGATCCGGAGTCAGCCAGATATCAGCAAATCGCCAGCCACTATTCGATGGCACCGATTCCGTCACCTCCGCAATTTGCTCGGGCTGCTCGGCTGCCGCCATCGCCTGCTCGGGCAATAGCATTGATGAGGTCACCACCGCCACGAAACACCACTGCACCAGCCAGCCACGTCGGAACCAAAGGATAAAAATTAATGCCGCAACAAACACCAGCGGATAACCACTGTCCTTCCAAGGCAGCGCTTGATCGAGGCTTATTTGCATATGGCGGGCAATTTGATTATCCAGCCAGCGAATATCGCCATCGTCAACAGTCAGCGTTTTATAGCGACCACCGGTCGCATCAGCCAAGCGTTTTATGGACGCCAAATCCATCGGTATTTGACTATAGGCATCGGGGTTTGCGGTGGCCAAAATCAGCAACTGATGAGGGCTGTCATGGAAGTAATCGACAAAGGCTTGCTCGCTGTTACCGCCGATACCATCGGTTAATAACACCACGCTGCCGGGCACTGGGGCACTGCTGAATTGCTTGTCGACAATGGCTAAGGCCTGCTCTGCAGCCTTGCCATCACGGGGCATAATCTCGGTACCAATGGCATGCAGCAGAGGCTTAAATACCTGCACATCCTCGGTCAGCGGCATCGCTAAATGAGCACTGCCAGCATAGACAATCAGCCCGGTATTACCGCCATCACGCTGCACTAATAAGTCTTCAATTTTCAGTTTTGCCCGCTGCAGCCTACTGGGCATCAAATCCGCCTCATCCATCGAGGAGGAGACATCTAACACAATCAGCACCGGCGCCTTATCCTCGCTGAAAGGTGAGGGTTGACGCTGCCAGCTGGGGCCAGCCAGAATAATAATGACGATGATACAGAGCACCAGCAGAGCCTTTAACGGCAGCTGCTGTTGCCAGCTGTTTTTACCCACTGTCAATGCCTGGTAAAGGTGTGGCGGCAACAGCTGCAACCAATTGTTTTTCTGCTGCTCACCGCGCCAGCGCCAATACACCACTGCAACCAGCGGCAACAGCGCCAATAACCACATCGGTCGCAGCAAATGCAACGATTGCCAGATCACACTCTCAAACATGTTGTTCTCCGGCGGTCTTTTTCAGCCGTATCACCGTCGAGGCGACAAAGGCAAAAAGGTAAATGACAAAGGCAAAGGCCAGCGGTAGATAATGCACACTGGTTTTCGGCCGGTAGCTGGTGCTCTGATAAATCTCCGGTTCCAGTGCGGCTATCGCCTGATACACTTGGGTCAGTTGCTGTTGCGACAAGGCCAGATAAGACTGGCCGCCGGTAATCTCAGCAACCTGCTCGATGACCGTCATATCGAGCGCGTTCTCGCCGACGGTTTCAGGGTTACCCATGGCCACCATATGGATACGCACATCATAACTGGCCGCCACCTTTGCCGCTTCTAACGGAGGAACTAAGCTGTCGGTGTCGTTGCCATCGGTGAGTACAATCGCCACCTTCTCCTTCACCTTGCTATCGCTGAATGATTGAATAGTCAGACCAATGGCATCGCCAAGATGGGTGCTGGGACCGGCCATCGCCACCTCAGTCTCGTTGAGCAAATCCAGCCAGGCTTGATGATCCGCAGTGAAAGGCGCCTGTAAATAGGGTGCATCGCCGAATAAGATCAGACCGAGACGATCCCCCGGTCGATTATCGCTGAATTCTGCCAACACTGTTTTTACCGCCGCCAATCGCGATAACGGTTGCTGTTGTTGCTGACTGAAATCCTCCGCCGCCATCGAGCCGGATAAATCGACTACCACCATAATGTCGCGCCCGCTGAGCTCCCGCTGCTGCACCTCACCCAGTACTATTGGCTTGGTCATGGCAGTAACCAACATCAACCAGCTAAAAATCAGTGCAAAACGCTGCCACCAGGAAGGCTGTAGCTGCACAGCCCCCTGCTCAGGTTTTTCACCCAACAGTGTTGCCAGCCGATAAAAAAATGACACGCGGACACCGCTGCGCCGTGTTTTGTAGGCCGGCGAAAAACGAGAAATCACATACGGCAAGGGTAATATTAATAACCACCAGGGGTGCGCAAACTCAATCATTAATGCCTCCCGGTCGGTGCTGTTTTACCCATAATTGCAGCTGTTTTTTCAGCCTTAACAACTCTGCCTCCGTCACGGTCTGATGCGCCGGTGGCAGTAGTAATTGCTGTTGCCAGCGCTGCTCCATCTCTCCGTTAAAGGACTGCGTAGATGAGGAGGTTAAGAAGGCCAGCAATGGTTCGCCGAGCATGCCGGCTACCGGCTGATGAGGGTAGGCGTAGGCCGCCGTTAATTTGATCACTCTGTTGAGTTGATAAGCAGCCTCGATAGGCTGGCTACAATCGATATGTTGCAACGCCGCCATTGCTTCGCGCCGATAACGACTGCGCCAGTAATACTGGCCAAAACGGAATAAACCATAGGCTGACACCGCCACCAAGCATATTGCCACAATCCCCCAGCCCCAGGTTTGCGGCCACCAACTCACCGCCTCTGGCAGCGGGTTTTTTTCGAGATTGCGCAGCATGTAGCTGCCTGCATGGGACTCATAATAAGAGGGCATATACGCCTCCTATGACATCGGCGTATGACATCATCCCCTGCCCCCCAAGTATTGGCGCAGCTGTTGGCGATGATCGCCGCCGGTATCGAGATGTATCAACGGTATGTTCTGCCGTTTAAACACATCGGCCAAACGCCTTAGTTGTTGCTGATAATCATCGCTGTAGCGCTGGCCTAAATTGTTGTTGAGCTGATCGATCTGCAACTGCAGCACACCATCGCTGACCACTAAGTTGGGCGCATCGGGCAACTGATACTCCATCGGGTCGGAGATTACCGTGGTCAATATATTATTGTGCTGCTGCAATTTTTTCAGCAACGTTAAACTGGTCTGATCGCACTGGTGCCAATCACCGACAAAAATAATCGTGGCGGCATTCAAACGCTGTCTATAAAGTTTTTTAAGCACCTGCGTCAGGCTGTTATCATCGGCGCTGATCTGTTGATCACTGCTGAGTAAATTATTCTGACGGGCAATCTCGGCCAACACCCGTAGCACTTGATGCTGGCTACGCTGGGGCCGAAACCACTGAGTCGTCTGATGATTAAAGACAATAGCCCCCACACGGTCGCCATCGGCCAACACCTGCCAGGCCATCATGCTGGCAACCTCGGCGGCAACCACCGACTTCATGGTATCGACAGAGGAGAAAAACATCGGCGGCCGCTGATCGACCACCAAGATAACCTGGTTATCCTTTTCCTCGCTGTAACTGCGCACATGAGGCTTACCGGTGCGCAGCGTGACTGGCCAATCGAAGCTGCGCATATCATCGCCGATTTGATAGTGGCGAAGCTCTTCAAAATTGAGCCCTCTACCGCGAAATCGTGACTGATGCCTGCCGGCCAAGACACTGTCGACGCGGTGACGGCCAGACAGTGAAAAACCAAAGGCCTCCGACTTTAACCGCAACAGCGTCTTGTAATCGCTGTAAATTCTATTATCCAACACGGCAGTGGCCATGGCTATTGACCAATCACGACGCAGTTCAATAGCTCATCCACCACCTGTCGCTGGTCGACACCGTCGGCGATGGCGTCAAAACTCAGCATCATGCGGTGCCCCAGTACTGCGTGGGCAACGGCGCGAACATCATCGGCATCGACATGATCCCGGCCCGCCAGCCAGGCGTGGGCGCGGGCGCATTTATCAAGGGCAATACTGGCCCGCGGGCTGGCACCAATGGCCAACCACTCGGCGAGTTTGGTGTCGCTATACTGCTCTGGATGACGGCTGGCCATCACCAAGCCAACCATATAATTAAGCATTAAATCGGAGACGTAAATGGTTTGCAGCTGTGCTCTTGCGGTCAACACCTCGGCAGGGGAAATCTGTATCTGCGGCGCCGTAGACTGCGGAGACTCCTCACCTCGGACCAGCTTGACGATATCGAGCTCCGCCTGGCGATCGGGATAATCAACCGTGACCTTCATCATAAAGCGATCCATCTGCGCCTCTGGCAGAGGATAGGTACCCTCCTGCTCGATCGGGTTTTGCGTCGCCAATACCATGAATAACTCGGGCAGCTGGTGGGTTTGATTCGCCACCGTCAGCGTGCCCTCGGCCATCGCCTCCAGCAGGGCCGATTGCACCTTGGCTGGGGCTCGGTTAATTTCATCAGCCAGCACGATATCGTTAAAGATTGGTCCCGGCTCAAAGCTCAGACTGGGCTTGCCGTCGACCTCACGATAAACCGTGGTGCCAGTGACATCGGAGGGCAGCAAATCTGGGGTGAATTGTACCCGACCAAAAGAGGACTTCATTGCCTGAGCCAGGGCCTTGACCGAGCGGGTCTTGGCCGTTCCCGGCAGGCCTTCAAGCAGGATATGGCCCTTGGTCAGCAGACCGATGACCAGTGCCTGCACAACATGTTGCTGGCCAATGACGGAGCGGTTAACCTGCTCGATTAACAACTGCAATGACTGTTGAGTATTGGGCATGATAATGTCTCACTAAAAGATTCTTATTGATGCAAATCGCTGATCACTAAGCGCAGCCCGATATCAGACATCAACGCGCTCTGACTGGCACTGTCACGGGTGTAGTTTTTAGATTCTGTCTCATCGTAGGCAAAACTGCCACCGCGAACAACCTTAAACGATAAGTGGTGGCTGTCATCACGGGCATTCACCGGGTTATCACTGGCGGCATCGTAATAATAATCGACTAAATAGGCATCGATAACCATCTCGCCAACATTACCAGTCATATCATATAAGCCCAGTTCATTCGGCATTTTTTGGCCAATAGGATGCGCCTTATTACCGGCGTTACCCGCATGCCAGGCCACATCGTCAATGTTGTCAGAGCCACTGTATTGGTAGCCCTGACTCTTTAATCCTCCATTGGCGGCATACTCCCACTCAGCCTCGGTGGGCAGTCTCACCGCGAGGCCAGTCTGCTGTCGTAATTGAGTAATAAAAAACTGAGCCTGCTGCCAGCTGACATTATTCACCGGGTAGTTGTCACCGGGAAAATAACTACTGCTGGTGCCCATTACCTGCTCAAATAACTGCTGAGTCACCTCGTAACGACCGATGGAAAAATCATCGACTGAGATCGGTTTCGATGGGCAGGCATTGCTGGGCTGTTTTAATTCGCTGTCGCAATCAACATCACCACGGCTGAATGTGCCACCTTCAACAAACACCATATCAGCCAATATTTGCTGCTTTAACGCTGGGTTTTGCACCGTGGCGTTGTCACCGGTGATGAGGCTACAACCGGTCAGTGTGAGGGCCAGTGCTGATAAGATTAAAGGTTTCATAAGTCACCGTGGAATGATAATTGCGACAGGGAACGACTACATTTTGGATCTGTAAAAACAGTCGCCGCAGTGGCAGCCGACGACTGTTTAGATAACGCTACTGCTTTTGCATTTGCTGCAGCGACTGCATTGCTTTTTGTAGCTTCAGCGTGTTGTAGTTAATTTGCGCGGGGCTGAAGTTAATACTCTCCTGCATTGGATATTGATCCAGTGTCGGGAAGAAGTCCTGGGCGGCACCGGCAATCGGTACGAACAACCACATATTGTCGATCATCCAGCGTACATACATGCCCGATTCGTGGGCGGCGATCTGGAAGGGATCTGCACGCAGGTTGGTCAGTTCTGGCCAGGCTGAAACGTTGCGAACAGCCGACTGCATATCGCCGTCCATCGATGCAAAGGTTGCCTTCCAGTCGTTCCAGCGGATAGCGTTTAGCTCACCGTTGGCTGAGAAATACATAATGGTAGAACGAGGGCCCTGCTCTTCTTTACCCTGGAAATAAGGCATAAAGTTGAAGCCATCGGCGTGGATGCGATATTTCTTACCGTTATAGGTTGCGCCTTTTTTCAGCTTCTCAACCATGTTGGGGTCACCGGCAGCAGCGGCCAATGTTGGCATCCAATCTTCCTGCGACATAATGGCATTGAACTTACTACCCGGATCAATCACGCCAGGCCAGCGCACCAACTGAGGTACACGCATACCGCCTTCGTGGGTGGTGCCTTTTTCACCGTGGAAGGGCGAAGTGCCGCCGTCGGGCCAGGTGAATTTCTCAGCGCCGTTATCGGTGGAATAGATAACCACAGTGTTGTCGGCAATCTTCAAGCGATCGAGGGTGTCGAGCAAAACACCGACGTGATCGTCGTGTTCAACCATGCCATCGGGGTAGACACCAATGCCGGTAATACCATCGTATTTAGGCTGAAGGCGAGTGTGTACGTGCATACGCGAGGCGTTAAACCAGACAAAAAACGGAGTTTTCGACTTGGCAGATTTTTCGATAAAGTCGACGGCAGCACCGAGGAATTCCTCATCGACGGTCTCCATACGCTTGCGTGTTAACGGCCCTGTATCTTCAACCTTGCCATCGGCACTGGCCTTGAGCACACCGCGTGGGCCGAAGGCTTTACGGAATTTAGGGTCTTTCGGGTAGTAATAAGTCTCAGGCTCTTCCTCGGCATTGAGGTGGTAGAGGTTGCCGAAGAACTCATCGAAACCATTATTGGTCGGCAGGTGCTGATCCTGGTCACCGAGGTGGTTTTTACCAAACTGAGCCGTGGTATAGCCCTGTTCCTTCAGTACCGTCGCAATGGTTGGCGTCCACTCAGGAATGCCGTGATCTGAACCCGGCATACCGATGGTCATCATACCGGTGCGAAACGGGTGCTGACCGAGGATAAATGAAGCGCGACCAGCGGTGCAACTCTGCTGCGCATAGTGGTCGGTGAAGATGGCACCCTCATCGGCAATACGGTCGATATTTGGCGTCTCGTAACCCATCATGCCGTGGTTATAGGCACTGATATTGAAATAACCAATATCGTCACCCCAGATGGCCAATACGTTGGGTTTTGGCGCTGCAATGGTCTGGCTGGCTATTGCCAGCAGACCAATACCTAATGCGGTTTTTTGAAAAGCGAATGTCATTACAGTTTTCCCCTAGTGATAACTAAACCATTCAACCGAAGCTCGGCTAAACTGACTGTTTCAGTGGCGCCAGTATAGGTATCACCAGCGGCGTTAACGACTGGTAAAATTACGGGTTTTATCAACGCGGCGAATACTGCACTATAGATATTAGAAACAGCAATCTACCGGCAAACAGGATCAACGATGACAGCACCGCAGGTTTATCCACAATTAACCAACATCGAACAACTGTTTGCGCGGTTAACGCAAAACTTTCTTGAGGCGGAGTTTGAACAAATCATTCCCAATATTGAGCAGGCACTGAATGAGCTGATGCTGTTTAGTCATGCCGATCGCTTAAACATGATCCGGCTCACCGTGGATAAGAAACTTGAGGCGGCCTTTATGGTCGCCCGTCAAGGCATCGACAAG